>DAOMFN010000112.1:0-6371 GCA_035429785.1 Anaeromyxobacteraceae bacterium | reverse complement strand
CCCTCGAGCCACAGGCCGTGCTGGTGCACCATCGCGGCCGCGGCGGCGTCACGCGCTCGCCTGCCCGCGCTCGCGGTGCCGTCGGTGGTCAGGTCATCGGGCACTCAGGGGACACATCGGCCCCCGGCACCGGGGCTTGAGCCGGACCTAGAACTCGACGATGAGCGACAGCCCGGCGACCGTCCCCAGCTTCTCGTCGCCGCCCTTCACGCCGCCGCCGACGGTCACCCGCGGGCCGGCCGGCGTCTCGACGGCGCGTTTCACGCCCTCGATGGCGGGCTTCACGTCCTTCATCAGCTCCTTCACCTTCGCGTCGTCGGGCTTCCCGCCCGCCTGGAGGTGCTCGACGATGCCCCGGATCGCCTTCTCCGCCTTCACGGCGGCCTCACGGAGCTCGGGCATGTCGGACATGGGCTCCAGCGGCTCCCCGCCCGCCACCGACACCCGGAGGGCGACCTCCCACTTGGACCATGAGCCGGTCTTGTCGTCGCGCTCGAGCTTCGCCTCGAACGCCGCGCGCTCGACCTTCGCCTCGAGCCCGAACGCATCCGCCGAGCCGGAGGCGGTCACCGACGTCCCGCCCCTCTCGGCCGTGACCTCCCCGCCGCCCGGGGTCCCGGTGGCGGTGACCTTCGCGCCTCCGACGGCGGTCGACGCGACCAGGCCCTTCATCGTCAGGGCGACCGAGCCGCCGGAGAAGTCCACCCGCAGCCGCGGGGCGGACGGCAGCGCGTTCGCGATCCGCGCCGCCAGCTCCTGGCCGGCTCCCTGCGCGGTCCGCTTGCGGCGGACCGGCGGCGGCGTCGTGGTGCCCAACGTCTCCTTGACGACCTTCTCGACCTGGTTCACCGGCGCCGCCGCCGCACCGGGCACGTTCTCCCGGATCGTCTGGACCAGCTCCGGCATCGACAGCGCCCCGTCCGCCACCCTGTCGGACGATCCCCCGCCCGACGTCCAGGTCCGCGCGTCCCCCCCGGTGACCACGCCGTCGCCCGTCACCGGAGCCGAGATCGCGCCCTCTGCCGTCCAGGCCCGGCTCGCGCCCGAAGGGAACCGGGCGGGAGCCGCCCCGGCGTCGCCGCGCCGGGGGGCCGCCCCCGTGTCCCTCACGGTCCACGTGCGCCCCTACGCCCAGCGGGCCCTGCTCGACGGGGAGGAGGTCGCCGCCGGCCAGCAGCGGGTCGTCTTCGCCCTGCCCCCGGGCGTGCACCGGATCCGCGTCGAGCATCCCTGCTGCGAGCCGTTCGAGCGGGAGATCGACGCCGCCGATGCCGCCCGCCTCCCCGAGCTGAAGGCGCCGCTCCGCCCCCGCCCGGCCACGCTCCGGGTGGTGGGCGATCCGGCCACCCTCGTGCTGCTCGACGGGCGCCTGCTCGGCACCGCCGGGGACTCCCAGCGCGAGCCGTTCCGGGTTCCGGTCCCCTCCGACGGCCCGAACCCCTACGAGGGCGAGGGAGAGCTCCGGCTCGAGCCGCCCGGGCAGCGCGCCGCCTCCGCGCCCGTGCGCATCCGGGCCGGACAGGAGATCGTGGTCCCCGTGGTCGAGGACGCGGGAGGCCAGCGGTGATCGCGCTCCTCCTCGCGCTCGCCCTCGTCACCCCCGAGGCCGACGCCAAGCGCGCCCGGGACCGCTACGAGTTCGGCGCCTACGCCGACGCCGCCGCCCTCTCCCGGGAGATCCTGGCCGCGACCCCGCCGCCGCCCCAGGCGGTGGCGCTCGACGCCTGGCGGATCCTGGGCCTCGCGAACTACCAGCTCGGCGACCGGGCCGCCGCGGCCGAGGCCTTCCGCCAGCTCCTCTTCCTCGATCCGGACCAGGTCCTCGACCCGTTCCTCGTGCCCCCCCCGATCGTCGAGTTCTTCGACCGGGTGCGCGCCGAGGCGGAGCCGGAGCTCGGCCCCATCCGGGAGAAGAAGCGCCAGGCCCAGGAGCAGGAGCGGCTCGCCGAGGAGGCCCGCCGGCGGCTCGCCGCGGAGGAGCAGGCGCGCCTCGCCCCGCCGTCGCGGGTCGTCGTGGTGCAGGAGCACGTCTACCTGCTCAACTTCATGCCCTTCGGGATCGGCCAGTTCCAGAACGGCGACACCACGAAGGGCATCGTCATCGCGGTGTCGCAGGTGGTCTTCGGGGCCATCAACCTGGGCGCGATCTTCGCCCACAACGCCATCGCCCAGGACCCGTCCCGCCGCTGCTCGGTCAGCACGACCACGAACTGCAGCAACCCGCCCATCCCCGACTCCGACCGGGAGCTGCTGAACAACATCGACATCGTGAAGTACGTGTCGGCGGGGCTCTTCTGGGGCGTCTACGCCTACGGCGTGGCCGATTCGCTCGTCCACTACGTGCCGCGCATCGAGACCGAGATCACGCCGGGCAAGGCGGCCGTGAAGCTGTCCTGGGACTTCTAGGAGCACCCGTGGCCGATCTCGTCCTCGTCCAGGAGAATGGCCCGCCCCGGACCCTCCGGCTCGTCCGGCGCATCACCACCGTGGGGAGCGATCCGGCGAGCGACCTCCGCATCGAGGATCCCGCCCTCCCGGCCACGGCGTTCCACGTCCTCTCCGACGGCGACGCGCACACCGTCGCGGCGCACTCCGGCGTGGAGCTCACGGTGAACGGGCGCCGGCGCTCCACGACCCGGCTCTCCCCCGGCGACGTCATCCGGATCGCCGGTCACGAGATCCGGTTCTCGCCCCCGGCCCCCGCCGCACCCGAGGCCGCCGTCGTGCGCGAGGACCCGCTCGTCCGCTTCTCCCGGCGCCTGCTCGAGGCGACCGGGCTCGAGGGGCTGCTGGACGCGCTCCTCGACGCGCTCCTCGAGGTGACCCGGGCCGAGAAGGGCTTCGTCATCGAGGTGGCGGACGGGGAGCCGGTGGTCCGCGCCGCCCGCAACCTCGCCCCGGGCGCCGCCGAGGAGGCGGTGGCCCGGGTCTCCGACTCGATCGTCCAGCGCGTCCTGCAGTCCCGCAAGCCCCTCGTGGTGGCCGACGCCCTCCACGACGCCGAGTGGTCGGGCTCGGCCTCGGTGGTGAACCTGCGCCTGCAGTCGGTGATGTGCGCCCCCCTCACCGCCCGCGGGGAGGTCTTCGGCGCCATCTACCTCGGCAACGACACCGTGCGGAACCTCTTCGACGAGCGCTCGCTCGAGACCCTCACGGTCTTCGCCTCCCAGGCCTCCCTCCTGCTCCAGAACGCGCTGCTGCTCCGCGACCTCCGGCGCGAGAACGAGCAGCTCCGCGAGGCGGTCGAGAGCCGGCGCTACGGGGAGCTCGTCGGGGCCGGCGCGGCCATGCGCGAGGTGTACCGGCGCATCGAGAAGGTGGCCCCCACCGACGTGACCGTCCTCGTCCAGGGCGAGACCGGCACCGGCAAGGAGCTCGTGGCGCGGGAGATCCACCGGCGCTCCTCCCGGTCCGGGGGCCCGTTCGTGGCGGTGAACTGCGCCGCCATCCCGGAGGGGCTCCTCGAGAGCGAGCTCTTCGGCCACGTGAAGGGGGCCTTCACCGGCGCGGTGGCGAGTCGTCCGGGGCGCTTCCAGGCCGCCTCGGGCGGGACGCTGTTCCTCGACGAGATCGGCGAGATGCCGGCGTCGCTGCAGGTGAAGCTGCTGCGGGCCATCCAGGAGCGGTCGGTGCAGCGCGTGGGCGACTCCCGGCCGGAGCCGGTGGACATCCGGGTCGTGGCCGCCACGAACCGCAACCTGGAGGAGGAGGTCCGCGCCGGGCGGTTCCGCGAGGACCTGTACTACCGGCTCCACGTGGTCTCCATCGCCCTCCCGCCGCTGCGGGACCGCGGCGACGACGTCACGGTGCTCGCCCGCTGGTTCCTGCAGCGCTACGCGGAGGAGTTCGCCTCCCGCGCCCGCGGCTTCGCGCCCGGGGCGGTCGCGGCGATGCGCCGTGCGCGCTGGCCGGGCAACATCCGCGAGCTCGAGAACCGCGTGAAGAAGGCCGCCGTCCTCGCCGACGGCCCCCTCGTCACGGCCGAGGACCTCGACCTCCGCGTGGAGGCGACGGAGACCACCCTGCCCCTCGCCGAGGCGGTCGAGGCCTTCCGGGACCGCTACATCGGCGAGGTCCTCGAGCGGAACGGCGGCAACCGCACCAAGACGGCCAAGGACCTCGAGGTGGACCCGCGGACCATCTTCCGCCACCTGGAGCGGCGGGAGGCGGGGCGACGCGATGGGGACGGGCCCCCGCCCGGACGCCCCGGAGGAACGACGTGAGCCAGCCCGCCCGGCGCCTCGGCGCCATCCTCGTCGCCCTCTTCGCGGGCGCGGCCGTCCTGGGGGGCTGTCCCATCCCCCAGCCGCTCCCCGGGGTGGGATCGGTGGACGGCGGGCGCCCCATCACGCCTCCGCGCGTCCTGACGAGCAGCGCCGTGCCCGTCCTCGCCATGACCGACTACGCCCCGCTGGCGACCTGCCCCCCGGGGTCGGCGTTCCAGATCTCGGCGACCATCGTGGACGAGAACGCGGAGGAACCGGTGGAGGTGCGCTGGTTCGTGGACTACGACCCGGACAACCAGATCCGGCGCACGCCGATGCAGGTGGAGACCCTGCCGCCCCCGGTCGATCCCACCCAGTACCTGCGCTTCCCGCGCCCGTTCTCGTTCGCGCCCTGGGACTTCGACCGTCCCGGCGAGGTGGTCCACGTGGTGGAGCTCACCGTGTCGAACGGCTTCCTTCCCATCGGCGACCCGGTGCCGCCCGGCGACCTGCCCAACCGCACCGCCGCCACCGGCTACGAGGTCCAGGTGTTCCGCTGGACCTTCCAGCCCCGCGACGGCGGCAGCTGCGGCCCCTGAGCGGCGCTCACTTCCCCTGGCGCGCGGCATCTCGCGCGTGCCGCATCGACTCGGCGGCCGCCCGGGCCAGGTCGCCGTTCTCCTCGCCGAAGCGGTTCACCTGCGCCGTGTACGCGCGGTGAAGCGCGAGCAGGGCGTCGCGGGCCGCGGCCATGTCGGCCCGCTGGGCGGCCCAGTCGCCCTTCGCAACGTCGAGCCGGCAGCGATCGGAGAGATCCTGCACCCGCTCCTCCCAGCGCGGCGCCCACTCCCGCCAGGCGGTGAGCGGCGAGGCGCCCTCGAAGTGGGTCCCCATCGCCCAGGCGCGCTGGTTCTGCTCGGCGTAGAGGGCGTCGAGGTCGTCCATGCAGACCCGCAGCGTGGCCCGGGTGGGCAGGGCGCTCGTGGCGGCCGGCGGCGAGCGGCGGGCCCGGCTGCCCAGCGTCTTCACGACCGAGGTGAGGAAGAAGCCGACCGGGATCGCGATGGCCGCGAAGTAGAGCACCCATGCCGCCGTCCGGTAGGGGCGGAGCCTCGGGTCTCGGATCGCCACGGCGCGAACTTTGACCCAGGTGGGCCCGTGAGTAAAGCCTTTCAATCCTGCAATGGGACCCTGCACGCGTGAAAGACGGTGACGCCGCCGTCTCCGTCCCGCGAGGGGTGCACCCCCGTGATTTCCCGGACTTGCCACGCGGGAGTCGATGGCCCCAGGATTGCTAAGTGAAAGTTCGGGACGTCGCGGGTGGTCGTAGGCATCTCCCCCCCGCAACCTGTGACCGCCATGCGGCGTCCCGCTGAACGGGAAGAGGCTTCCGGTCGGGACAACTCGTCCGACATCCAGCATCCGGCCGGGAGCCCGCCCACTTCCAGAGCACCGCGATCGGGTCAGCGCCGCCCCACCCGCTTCTCCAGCTCGGAGAGCGCCAGCTCCACCACCACCGGACGGCCATGCGGGCAGCGCGCCTTGAAGTCGATGGCGTCGAGCCCGTCGAGCAGGGCCCGGGCCTCCTCGCGGTTCAGGTCCTGGTTGGCGCGCACCGCCGCGTGGCAGGCCATGGTGGCGAGGAGCCCCTCCACCGCCTCGCCCACCGCGCTCTGCCGCTCCGCCTCGGCGAGTTGCTGGGCCAGGTCGGCGAGGAGCGGTCCCATCGGCGTGCCGCCGAGGAGGGCCGGCGCGGCCTTCACGGCGACCGCGTCGCCGCCGAACGGCTCGACCTCGAGACCCGCTCCCGCGAGCTCGTCCACGGCGGCCTCGATCGCCCGCGCCGCGGCCGGCGGCAGCGAGACGACCGGCGGCACCAGGAAGGGCTGCACCTCGAGCCGCCGCTCCCGCCGCCCCTCCCGCAGTCGGTGGAAGAGCACCCGCTCGTGGCTCGCGTGCTGGTCGATGACGACGAGCCCGCCTCCGGGCGCCTCGCAGAGCAGGTACGTCCGGGCGAGCTGCCCCACGTACCTCAGCGAGCCGAAGTAGCCATGCGGAGCTGCGTCGCGCCCCTGCCCGGCCGCGTCCGCAGGGCCCCGAAACGGGAACGTGCCGCCGCCGCCCTCCTGCGATCGTTCCCTCGCCGCCTGGAGGATCGCGGCCACG
>DAOMFN010000111.1:0-6382 GCA_035429785.1 Anaeromyxobacteraceae bacterium | reverse complement strand
GGCGGTGGCGCTCACCGACGGGCTGCAGGGCGGCTCGCCCGTGCCGCTCGACATCATCGGCGAGTACACCGGGCTCGACCGGTTCTCGGGCCGGGCCTACGAGGACGCGCTGCTCGCGCTCTACCGGGAGAAGTACCGCACCCGGAAGGTGGACCTGCTCGTGGTGGTGGGCCCGTCCGCGCTGGAGTTCGTGGTCGCCCGGGACTTCCTCCCCGGCGTCCCGGTGGTGACGAGCTACATCCCGCGTCGGATCGTGGACGAGGCGCGCGCACGCCGGCCCGCCCTCACCGGCGCGCTGCCAGCCCAGAGCGCGCCGCGCACCATCGAGCTCATGCTCTCCCTCTACCCGGCCACCCGCCGGATCGACCTCGTCCTGGGCGCGAGCGAGTACGAGCGCTTCCAGACCGAGGCGGGAAAGCGGATCTTCGCGCCGTTCTCGGACCGCGTGGAGATCGCCTACCTGAACGACCTCACCCTGGAGGAGATCGAGAAGCGGGTGGCGGCCCTCCCCGACGACGTGCTCGTGCTCCACGGCAGCATGCTCGTGGACGCCGCCGGGAGGGACTTCGCGACCAACCAGCCGCTCGAGCGCATCTCGGCGGCGAGCCGGCGTCCGGTCTTCGGCGTCGTCCACGAGGACCTCGGCTCGGGCATCCTGGGCGGCGAGCTCGTCTCCATGCAGGCCTCGGGGCGCGCCGCCGCCGAGCTCGGCCTCCGGGTGCTCGCCGGGGAGCCGGCGGGCGGGATCCCGCTCCTCGCCGACGCCGGACTGGCCCCGACCTTCGACTGGCGCCAGATGGTCCGCTTCGGGCTGTCCGAGCGGCGCCTCCCGGCCGGGAGCGTGATCCGGTTCCGCCCGCCGTCCATCTGGGAGGAGCACGGCCGGACCATCGGCATCGGCATCGGCGTCATCGCGGTGGAGACGCTGCTCGTGGCCGGGCTCGTGCTCCAGCTCCGGCGGCGCCGCCGCGCCGAGCGGGAGCTCGCCCGGGCCGAGACCCGCTACCGGACGGTCGCCGACTTCACCCACGACTGGGAGTTCTGGCAGCGCCCGGAGGGCACCTTCGAGTACGTGTCGCCGGCCTGCGAGCGCATCAGCGGCCACCCGCCCGCCGACTTCCTCGATGCCGGGCTGCTCGAGCGGCGGGTGCACGAGGACGACCGGGAGGCCTGGCGCGCCTACCAGGCGGCGGTGCTGGCCGGCGAGGCGCGGCCGCCCATCGAGTACCGGTTGCGCACCCGGGCGGGCGAGGTCCGCTGGGTGCGGCAGGCCAACAACGCCGTCAGCCTCGAGGACGGCCGCGCCGCGGGCACGCGCGGCTCGATCGGCGACGTCACCGACCGCAAGCTCTCCGAGCTCGCGCTCCAGAAGGCGTACGAGGAGATCGAGACGCTGAAGGACGAGCTCGAGGCCGAGAACACCTACTACCGGGAGAAGATCCAGGCGGTGGAGGGGTCGAGCGAGCTGCTCGGCCAGAGCGACGGGATGAAGTACCTGCTCTACCGGATCCGCCAGGTGGCGCCGTCCGGGACGACCGTCCTCATCGAGGGCGAGACCGGGACCGGGAAGGAGCTCGTCGCCGAGGCCATCCACGCCCTCGGCCCGCGCCGGGACCTCCCGCTCGTGAAGGTGAACTGCGCGGCGTTCCCCCCCGGCCTCGCCGAGAGCGAGCTGTTCGGCCACGAGAAGGGGGCCTTCACCGGCGCGCACACGCAGCGCAAGGGGCGCTTCGAGCTGGCCGACGGCGGGACGCTCTTCCTCGACGAGGTGGGGGAGCTCTCCCCGGAGCTGCAGGCCAAGCTCCTCCGCGTGCTCCAGGACGGCACCTTCCAGCGGGTGGGCGGCGACCGCACGCTCCGCGTCGACGTCCGGGTCATCGCGGCGACCAACCGGAACCTCTCCCGGGAGGTCGCGGCGGGCCGGTTCCGGGAGGACCTCTGGTACCGGCTCAACGTCTTCCCCATCACGGTGCCCCCGCTCCGCCAGCGCAGGGACGACATCCCGCTCCTCGCCCGGGCCTTCGTGGAGCGGACCTGCGCCCGGCTCGGCCGCCCGGCGCTCGAGCTACCGGTCTCGGTCGTCCAGGACCTCCAGACCCGCGACTGGCCCGGCAACGTCCGGGAGCTCCAGAACGTCATCGAGCAGGCGGTCCTCGTCTCGGACGGCGGGAGCTTGAGGCTCGGTGACGCGGCGCGGCAGCCGGGGCGCCCGGCTTCGCAGGGCGGGGAGACCCAGCTCCGGACCCTGGAGGACGTGGAGCGCGCCCACATCCTCGAGATCCTCCGGGCCACCGACTGGAAGCTCGAGGGGCGCCAGGGGGCGGCGGCGGTGCTCGGCCTCGCCCCGAGCACGCTCCGGTCCCGGATGCTGAAGCTGGGGATCCGGCGCCCCGCCGACTGACCCCCGGACGGGGCCTCTCGTCCGGTACCCGCGAATGGTCGTGGGCCACGACTTTTCGTGGCCTCGACGGCGCTCCGCAGCTCCCTCTAAGGTGTCAGCCGATGTGGGAACTTCTCGCCTTTTTCGCGAAAGGCCCGGGGCGGGGCGCCGGGTCGGGCGATGGCTCTCCGCTTGCTCTGGGTCAGGGCCCGGAGGGTCCGCAGATGCAGCCCACGACCAATCGAGCCGTCCGCGTGGTGACGTCGCTCCTCACCCCCGCGCCCGACAAGCGGGAGGAGTTGCTCCAGACGCTCCGCTCCCTGCGCGACCAGATCGCCCGGGAGCCCGGGTGCGTCGTCTGCGCCGTCTGCCAGGACATCGACGGGGGGGACCACTTCGTCGTCCTGAGCGAGTGGAGGAGCCAGGCCGACCTCATGGCCCACCTCGACTCCGAGCACTTCCGGGTCCTCTCCGGCGCGTCCCGCCTGCTCGGCGCGTCGGCCGAGTTCCGCTTCGTCACGTCGTCCAACCCCGCCGGATAGCAGGACCGCCGGCTGCCGCACCCGCCGCACCACCCAAGGAGACCGAGCCGAATGAACCCGAGACCCAGGACGGCCCGCACGCTCGCGGCCCTCGCGTGCGCGATGCTCCTCGCGCCCGCGGTCGCGAGCGCGACGACCGTGCGCAAGCAGATCAACCTCGTCGACCTGCTCCAGGAGTCGGAGCTCATCGTCCGCGGCCGCGTGAAGTCGGTCCAGGACGGCATCGACGCCCGCGGCATCCCCTACACCGAGGTCACCCTCCAGATCGCGGAGGCCATGAAGGGGCAGCCGGGCCGGGAGCTCACCTTCCGCCAGTTCGGCCTCCTCGCGCCGAAGCGGATGGGCGACGGGCGCGTGAACCTCATGGTCACGCCGACGTCGTGGGCCACCTTCTCGCAGGGCGAGGAGTCGATCTTCTTCCTGCGCCGCCCCGCCTCCCGCACCGGCCTTCGCACCACCGCGGGGCTCGCCCAGGGGCAGTTCCGCATCACCGGCGCGGGCGCTGCGAACGGGCTCGACAACGCCGGGATCTTCGAGCGCGTCGTGGTGGACCCGGGCCTCCTCGGCGACGCCGAGAGCCGGGTGCTCGCCACCACGCGCGGCGCCGTGAACGCCCGCAGCTTCGGGGCCCTCGTCCGCCAGGCGGTCGAGGGGAAGTGGGTCGAGACCGGGAGGATGCGCCATGCGGACCGCTAGCCGGAGTGTGTTCCTCGCCCTCGCCCTCGCCGTGGCCGCCCCGGCCCTCGCCGGCGGCCCGCTCATCGTGGACGGCGTGACCAGGAAGGCCTGGCGGTACCAGCCGGGCAACCCCCTCCCCGTCTACACCGACGTCGGCAACTACTCGTTCCAGGTGGACGTCTGGTCGGATCCCCCGGTCGAGTACGTCTTCGACAACGCCGTGGGCGTGGCCCAGGTCACGAAGGCGCTCGCCGAGTGGTCCGGCGTGCCGACCTCGTCCTTCCGCGCCTCGGTGGCCGGCGACTTCACCGCCCTCGGGCTTCCGGACATCACCGGCGCGAACGCCGACCTCGTCATCGGCGCCTGGAACGGCGGCGGGGTGCAGGTCATCTTCGACGCCGACGGCACGGTCTTCTCCGAGTTCTTCGGCGTGAGCCCGTACGTGCTCGGCATCTCCTCGCCCGAGTGGGGCGACGAGACCACCAGCTTCATCACCGAGAGCTGGACGCTGCTCAACGGCCAGGCCATCTACACCGACGACGTGGACGCCGCCCACTACCAGGGCGTCGTGACCCACGAGTTCGGCCACGCCATCGGCCTCGCCCACACCCAGGTGAACGGCGCGGCGGCCCTCTACGGGCCGTGGGTCGGCGAGCCGGTCGGCCCGCAGAGCTGCACCACGCTCCCGTACCGCACCGACGTGACCCAGCGCGACGTCGAGACGATGTACCCCTACTCCGACCCGGCGCCCTGGAGCGAGGTCGGTCTCGCCCAGGCCGTCATCCACACGGCCGACGACCGCGCCGCCCTCTCCGACCTCTACCCCGGCCCGGGCTGGCCGGCGGCGACGGGCACCATCACCGGCAAGGTCCTCGGGCTCGACGGCCGCACCGAGCTCACCGGCGTGAACGTCATCGCCCGCAACCTCGACGACCCCTTCTCCGACGCCAACTCGTCCCTCTCCGGCCAGTGGACGCAGGGGCAGTTCGGCCCGGACGGCTCCTACACGCTGAACGGCCTCAAGCCCGGGGCGCGCTACGTGGTCTACGTGGACGCCATCGTCGCCGGCGGCTTCCCCACGCCGCCGATGTGGTTCCTCCCCGGCTCCGAGCGGTTCTGGAACGGGTCGGGCAAGCGGGACGAGCGCCAGCCCTTCGACCCCTGCGCCTACCAGGTCATCGTGCCGCGCGCCGGCAGGCCGGTGCGGGCCGACCTCGTCTTCGAGCGCCGCAAGGGCGCGCCGGTGGTGCAGTCGCTCGAGTACGGCGCCTTCGTGACGGGCATGACCGGTGACGGCAAGGTCGCGGTGGGCAACTACGGCCTCGGCGGCCCGGCCTTCCGCTGGACCGAGAAGACCGGCGTGGTCTCGCTCGGCGTGACGAGCACCGGCGAGACGACCAGCATCTCCCGCAACGGCAAGTACATCTCGACGAACGTCTTCGACCCCGACGCCTTCGCCGACCTCGGCACCTGGCGCTGGGACGAGCGGAACGGCTGGCTCCTCGTGGACGGCACGGGCGACTGCGGGGGCTCCACCACCGCCAACTTCGGCGTGGCCAACGACGGCGCGGTCTACGGCCTCACCTACAACACCTGCACGGACTACAAGGGCTTCCGCTGGAGCCCGGGGCGCGGCACCACCGTCCTCCCGTCGGCCGGCCTGAACCCCGACGGAGGCCCGGCCAACGGCCGGCCCACCCAGATCTCCGCCGACGGCACGACGCTGGCCGGCTGGGAGGAGCTCGGCTGGGGCGGGCGCGTGGCCACCATCTGGGTGAACGGGAAGGCCTCCCGCGTCACGCAGGCGGACGGCAGCGACCTCGACGAGGCGATGTCGGTGAGCGGCGACGGGAAGGTGGTCTCGGGCGGGACGTACTGGGGCCTCCCGAACGAGGGGCTCGGCTGGCGCAAGCGCGTGGGCCGGTCCGCCGGCGAGATCGAGTACTACGAGTCGTTCTCGCCCGAGGCGACGCCGCCCACGGCCTACACGATGAACCGCGACGGCAGCGTCATGGCCGGGTACGCGGGCAACCCGTGGTTCAGCTTCGTGCGGGGCCCGTTCATCTGGACGAAGCAGATGGGCGCGGTGGACCTCGACGCCTTCCTGCGGCGCCAGGGCTCCTCCTTCGACCAGTACGTCACGCTCCGCACCCCGACCGCGATGTCGGACGACGGCAGCGTGATCGGCGGCTGGGGCGAGGGCTTCCAGTACTACGCGGGCTGGGTGGTCCAGATGCCCAACGTCTTCGTCTGCCACCTCGAGCGGGGCGAGCGCGGCTCCGGCCGCACCATCAGCGTGGAGTTCCCGAAGGGGCTCGACGAGCACCTCCGGCACGGCGACGCCGACGGGCCCTGCCCCGGGCACGTCGACTAGGAAGACCGGGCGCGCCGGGGAGGGGAGGAGTATCCTCCTCCCCGGTGCGCTCCATGACGAGGCCGGGACCGACGTTCCTCCTCGCCGCGCTCGCCGTCCTGGCCTGCGCGGGGCCGAAGCCGCTCGCCGGCGACGCCGCCGCCCGCCTCGCCCGGGGCGGGCCCATCCCGGTGGTCCACGTCCGTGCCGATCCACCGTGGGTGGACTGCCCGAACGAGGAGGGGCAGAAGGTCTGGCAGATGCCCGGCTCGGCCTCCCGGGAGCCGGCCTGGGGCGTCCGGCTGGCCTCGGCGGCGCCGGGAGTGCCGGTGGTGCGGGTCGGCGACACCTGGGAGACCATCCAGGACCAGTGGACGGAGAAGCGGCAGTCGCCCCCGGTCGATCCGGCCGCGACGACCGCCGGCCACC
>DAOMFN010000110.1:0-6403 GCA_035429785.1 Anaeromyxobacteraceae bacterium | reverse complement strand
GCCGAACGGCGCCATGAGGGACACAGTCCCCCACACCCACACGGGCATCCCGGCGGCCAGGGCGGCCCGCCCGCGCCGCGCCAGGATATCCGCCGCCGGGAAGGCCCGGCCCACGGCGAAGACCGAGCCCAGGGGGAGGCGGTCGTCGTAGGCGCCACACGTGCCCACGAGGAGCACCCGGCCCGGGCGGTGGGCGGCGAGGAGGCGCGCCGTCCCGACGGCGGCGAGGACGGCCCCGACGCCGGTGGTGGCGACGATCCATCCCGGCGGCGGCGTCCGGTCCAGGCCGGCGAGCTCGGGGCCGAAGGCCGCGAGCAGGAGGGACGGGGCGCTCATCCGGATCCGGCTCATCCCACGGACCGGGGGGCCGGCGCAACCGGGACGCCCCTCGTTACAGGGCCCCGTCTCCGCGCTCTCCCGTCCGCACGCGGACGGCCTCGTCGACCGGGAGCACGAACACCTTGCCGTCGCCGATGCGCCCGGTGCCCACCGACTTCTGGAGCACGTCGAGCAGGCGGGGCACGAGCGACGACGGCACGACCGCCTCCACCTTCAGCTTGGGCCGGAAGTCGATCGCGTACTCGGCGCCACGGTAGACCTCCCCGTGCCCCCGCTGCCGGCCGTAGCCCTTCACCTCGGTCACCGTGAGCCCCTCGACGCCCCAGGCGGCGAAGGCGTTCTTCAGTGTCTCGAGCCGGGACGGCTGGATGACGGCCTCGATCTTGGTCAAGCGCACACCTCCGGCGTCGCCGGGGTGCAAGGTCCACGCCGCCGGATCGTGCAATTCCCTGCGCGGTTTCGCGGCGAGCCGCGGGGCCGTTGCCCGGATTCCGTGCAGCCGGTGACGGGATCCGTGCAGCGCCGGGTCAGCCCGCGTCGAGGACCGCGCGGACCTTCGCGACGAGCACGCTCGCCGTGAAGGGCTTGGCGAGGAAGGCCACCC
Organism: Anaeromyxobacteraceae bacterium; assembly: GCA_035429785.1. Taxonomy (GTDB): domain Bacteria; phylum Myxococcota; class Myxococcia; order Myxococcales; family Anaeromyxobacteraceae; genus CAIOAK01. The sequence goes on along the minus strand of DAOMFN010000110.1, from coordinate 5,460 downwards.
CGGGCTCGAGGACCCCGTGCGGACCGATGAGGTCGTGCGAGTGGCCGGAGAGGAAGAGGACCTGGAGCCCGGGCCGCTCGGCGCGCAGCCGGTCGGCCAGCTCCCGCCCCGTCGACCCGGGCATGATGACGTCGGTCACGAGGATCCCCGGAGGCCGGGCCGCGGCGCGGAAGACCTCCATCGCCTCCTCGGCGCCCGCCGCCGCGGTGACGTCGTATCCGGCGGCCCGGAGCGCACGCGCCGCCGCCTCCCGCACCGAGGCGTCGTCCTCGACGAGCAGGACGGTGCCGGTCCCCGACGCCGAACGGGCAGGCGCCTCGGCGACCTCCTCCGGCGCGCCCGGCCCGGTGCGGGGGAGGAGCACGTCGAAGGTGGTCCCCTGCCCGGGTACGCTCCGGACCCGCACCTGGCCACCGGCCTGGCGCACGATCCCGTAGACGATGGCGAGCCCGAGCCCGGTGCCCCGTCCCGCCTCCTTGGTCGTGAAGAACGGCTCGAAGAGGTGCTGCTGCACCTCCGGGGACATGCCCGTCCCGCAGTCGGCGACGCGCAGCCGGACCCAGTCCCCGGCGGGCAGGTCCGCGTCCCCGGCGGGCACGGAGACGTTCTCGGCGGAGATCTCGATGACGCCACCGTGCGGCATGGCGTCGCGGGCGTTCACGACGAGGTTGTAGAGCACCTGCTCGAGCTGGGCCGGGTCGCAGCGGACGGGCCACGGGGCGGGTCCGCACCGGGTCTCGAGCCGGACGTCCTCCCGGAGCATGCGCCGGAGCAGCGGCTCGCTCCGTCCGACCATCGCGCAGAGGTCCACGGTGGCGGGCTCGTTCACCTGCTTGCGGGCGAAGGCGAGCAGGTGCCGGGTGAGGTCGCGGGCGCGCTCCCCGGCCGCCAGGATCTGCTCGACGTCCTCGCGCTCGACGGGCTGCGCGGCGTCGATCGCCGCCTTCTGCGCCTCGGCTCCGCAGAGGATCACCGTGAGGAGGTTGTTGAAGTCGTGCGCCACCCCTCCCGCGAGACGCCCCAGGCTGTCGAGCTTCTGCGACTGGAAGAGCAGCGCCTCGGTCCGCTTCCGGTCGGTGACGTCCCGCGCCATGGCGATGAGCCCGATGACGAGGCCGCTCGAGTCCCTCCAGGGCGATCTCGACGTGAGGAAGATGCGCGGGCCCGCGGCGGTCTGGATCACCTCCTCCACGACCTCCTCCCGGCCCGACTCGAGGACGCGCCGGTCGGCCTCCGCGATCGCCAGGGCGGCCTCGCTGCCACCGTCGAGCTCCGCGTGCCTCCGCCCCAGGACCTCTCCCGCCCGCCGGCCGAGCGTGCGCAGCATGGCGGGGTTCGCGAAGAGGAACTGCGACTCCCGGTTCTTCACGAACACCGGGTCGGGGGACGTCTCGACCACGAGGCGGAACAGCTGCCCGCGCCGGGAGAGGTCCTCCTCGGCGCGCCGCCGCTCGGTGACGTCGTGGAGGATGCCCAGCGCGCGCCGGACGCCGCCCGTCGCCTCGCCGGAGAGCGGGGTCGCGCTCACGAGGAGGACCCGCCAGTCGCCGTCGCGGCGCCGGAGGTGGAGCTCGGCCTCCTCCGCCGGCTCGCCCGTCTGGGCCGCGATCGACACCGGCCAGTCGCCGGGCGCGACCCGGGTGGCGCGATCCGGCCTGTAGAGGAACCAGGGGATCGCGGCGACCGGCGTGCCGGGCGGCGTGGACTCGCCGCAGATGCGCCGGCAGGCGGCGTTGTGACCGACGAGCACCGGCCGCCCCCGGCCGACGCACTCGACGATGACCACCCCGACCGGCAGCGTCTCCATCGCGGCCAGGAGCGCCCCCGGCTCCAGGGAACCTGCTTCGGGCCCAGGCTCCGGACTGAAGGTCCGCTGCGGGTCAGGGGCCGCCGACGGCCGAACCGTGGGCTTGCGGGTGCTCCGACGGCGGGTCGTGGTGTGGGTGGACAAGGGTGTCGCCCATCCTGCTCCCCGTGTTCACCGACTTGAAGTCCATGCACGCCCGACACGAACGGGCCGGACACGCCCCGATCGGGTATAGGCTAGTGACCCGAAGGGGCGCCCTGCCCTGCCGCGCCCGGGGCAGGCGCCGGGTGCGCGTCGTGGTGGTGCGCGTCCGGCTCCTCGTCCCCGTGCTCGACGAGGAGCGTAGCCTGGAGCGTGCCCCGCGGCAGGCCGGCCAGCCGTCCGGCGCGGCGCACCCGGTCGTCGTCGCCGGCCGACTGGTCGGTGAGCCGGGCGGCGAGCGCCAGCATGGGGAGCGGCTCGGGGGCACAGAGGGCGTAGATGCGCTCCGGACCCTCGTCTCCCGCGAGCACGGCGGTTCCCGGGAGCGAGCCGGACGCGGTGACCGCCACGGCCTCCTCTCCGGGCGGCGGGTGGAGGACGGAGACCCGTCCCTCGCAGTCCACGGCGACGACCTTGAGCCGGCAGGGCACCGTGCTCGTGACCCGGAACTGGATCGGCTGCCCGGGCGGGACGAGCCCTCCGTTCGAAACCGGCTGGAGCCCGTCCTGTGCCTGGGTGAAGACCTCGAGCGTGAGCTTCTCGCCGCGGGCGGCGAGCTCGGCCTCCGGCGAGACGGGGCGGACCAGGAAGACGGCCGCAGCGGCCGCGACCGCCGCAGCCGGGAAGAGCCAGCGGAACCAGCCGCTCTGCCGGGGCTGGGCCGCCTCGACCACGGCGTCGACGGTGGCCGGGAAGACGTACTGCTGGAAGTGCGCTCCCTCGTCGCGCATCTCGGCGACGCGCGCCGAGCAGGCGGCGCAGCCCTCGACATGGGCCGCCACGCCGGACGCGGCGGGGTCGAGCAGGTATTCCTCGAGCCGGAGCTCGGACGGGCATCTGGCGGTCACGACGGCGTCCTCCCGACGAATCTGCGTGTGCTGGTGAGGAAGCGCTCGAGCCTCCTCGAGACCGTGCGCTTGGAGATGCCGAGCACGGCGGCCACCTCCTCGCGCTCCATGCCGTCGACGATGACGCCCACGACCACGGCCTGCGTGGCGGGGTCGAACCTGCCGAGGAGCTGGCGGGCGAGCCGCCGGTCGGGCATGGCGTCGGCCTCCGATCGCCCCGCCACCTCGACCTCGGGGGGCAGGTCCCCCTCCGGGTGGCGCCCGGAGTCGCGCAGGACGTTCAGGCAGTGGTTCGTGGCGACGCGGTAGATCCACGGCAGCACGTCGCCGCGATCCTCGAGCCGCTCCATGTTGCGAACCAGCCGCACGAACACCTCCTGCGTGGCGTCGTGCGCCGCCTCCCGTTCGCGGAGGAGACGCAGGCAACGCCGGTACACGGCGGGCCCGTACTCTCTGTACAGGCGGGCCGCCGCCTCTCGGTGGTCTGGCGTCACGCTTTCCGATCCCGTCAGGCAACTCTCCGGCATCGCCGGTTGCCTGTCGGACCCGGTTACACCCGACGCCGCCACCACCAGACAAGACACCGGGCGAAAGCGATCCGTGCCACCCCTCGGATGCATCCATAAGGGTCGGAGCCCTGGCATGCAGGGGGAAAGACGCAGGAATTGCGGGCCTGGACGACCCTGACGGGGGTTCGAGCACCCGTCCAGGCCACCCTCACGGCCCGGCTCAGGCGCTCAGGCGATGTCGAGCCAGGTGAACCACACCGGGTGGTTCGCCTTGTACCACTCGAGCACCCTGCGGATGGCCGCCTGCTTGTCCCGGGGCATGACCTTCTCGTCCACCCGGTCGAAGTGGACCCGGATGCGGTCCCCGTCGTGCTCGAGCGCCTGGGAGAACATCGTCTGGAGCTCGTTCCGGATGCGCCCGGAGTCGGAGATCTTCACCGCCCGGGTGGTGTGGTCGACGCCCGAGAGGAACCGGACCAGCAGCGGGCTGAACACGTGGCGCTGCTGCTCGAAGGTCTCCATGAGACGGAACGTGAAGGTGATGTAGGAGGAGGCGTTGCGCGTGGCGAGCCGGGTGGTGACCCGGTAGACGCCGTCGCGCACCTTCTCGACGCCCTTCGTCCCGGTGTACGGGTCGTCGCACATGTAGCCCACGGCGGCGAGCACGCCCCAGCTCTTCTCCGGCAGCAGGTCGTCGGCGCGGAGCACGGGCTTCCCGATGGGCACGTTGCACGCGCGCGCGTCCCGGATGGCGTCGGCGTACTCCTGGACGGCCTCGTCGGAGATCGCGGTGCCCTTCGCGATGGCGCGGATGCGCTCGGCGAACCCGGGGGCGTCCGGGTCCTCCAGCATGATGCGCGCCTCCTGGTCGCAGGGGAGGTCGAACGTGGGGGAGAACACGGCCATGCTGGTCGCGACCTCGAGCACCTCGTCGAGGCTGGAGGCCTGCATGGCCTCGGCGCTGGCGGCGTAGCCGTCGCAGAGGAAGACGTGGGGAGCCCCGCCCGCGTCCTTCCAGCTGCCCACCAGGAACGACGGCGCGTAGGTGCCCGAGTCGGTGAAGATCTCGATGCCGGAGGGCGCCTTCCAGCCGTCCTCCACGAGGTGGGCTCCGGCCGCGGTCCACTCCTCCCAGAGCTTCCCCAGCCGCTTCAGCCGGCTCTTGCCGCGCAGGGTCCAGACGTGGACGTGGTCGGGCCGGATGCCGGGATAGGTCTCCCGGATGACCTCCATCACCTTGGCGCGGGGCGTGCGGTAGTCGAGGAGGACGGCGAGCTCCTCGGCGCGGCGGGCCACCGGGCGGGGCACGGTGAGGCAGCCCATGTACGACTCGTAGGGCCGGGAGATGGTGAGGGGCGAGTCGAAGAGGTGGAAGACCACCATCGGGCCGGTGGGCTTGCCCTCGGCGAAGCGGGAGGTGTTCTCGAGGGTGTCCACCGCCGCGCCCCAGATGGTGATGCCGCGGCTCTGGAGCCAGCCGTGGAACTGCTCGAAGGAGTGACCGGGCTCGTTCAGCAGGCGGCGCACCCGCCGGTCCACGGTCATCGCCACCTCGGGGCGGGCGTAGACGCGCCCGAAGCCGAGGAGCGGGTTGGCGCCCATCTCCGGCGTCTCGCCCGCCTTCGGCATGAGCCCCTCGCCCAGGCTCACCATGATGGCGTGGTTCTCGGGCAGCGTCCGGGTGAGGTACCAGAGCCCCTCGCTCATCACGTAGGCGCTGATGGCGTCGGCCGCCTTCTTCACCTGGTTGTAGGCGTACTTGTCCTTGCCGGCCCCGTCGCCGTACCCGCCGTAGAGCTTGGTCCCGAGCGCGGTGGCGGCGGCGGTGATGGCGAGGTTGCGGGCGATTCCACGCGGGGTGAAGGTGTGCGCGGACACCGGCTCGGCCTGGGAGCGGTGGACGTCCACGTCCTCGAGCCACAGGTGGAAGCGGCCCAGCACCGGCCGCGTGTCGAAGGCCCACTGGGCGATCAGATTCCGCTTGTCGTTGTCGGACATGGCCGTGCAGTCTAGACCAACTCCCCGTGCCTGAGGCGATCGAGGCCACCTCATCCCGCGCCGGCACCCGCCTGGTCTCCCTGGCCGCGGTGGCGTG
>DAOMFN010000109.1:0-6418 GCA_035429785.1 Anaeromyxobacteraceae bacterium | reverse complement strand
CCGCAGGCCGGCGGCGAGTACGTGGAGGTCGCCAACCTGGGCAGCGCCGACGCGGACCTCGCCGGCCACCGGCTCGCCAAGCGCAGCGCCACCGGCGCGATCTCGCGCTGCGTGATCGAGCCGCTGGGAGGCCCGGTGCCGGCGGGCGGCCACGGGCTCGTCGTGGGGGGCGCCTGGGACGGGCGCTACGCGGTTCCCCCCGGCGTCCCGCTCTTCCGCTGTGGGGCCACGTCGCTCGTGGGAGGCATCGCCGACGATCGGGCGCCGGCCCTGGCTCTCGAGGCGCCGGGCGGGGCGCTCCTCTCCGGCCTGGGCTGGAGCGGCCCGGCCGTCCGTTGCACCGCGCGCTCGGTGGAGCGGGTCCACCCTGCGGGCGAGGACGCCACCGGCAACTGGGCCTGTGCCGCGTCGTCGCCCGGGACGCCCGGCGCGTGCAACGGGTCCACGCCGGCCGCGGAGTGCCCCCGTCGCCCGTTCTAGGCGGCGAGGCGACGGCTCCGGGCTACCGGGCGTGCTCCGCGACCCACTTCCCCAGGAACTCGTCCTTGAAGAGGTAGCCGTCGGCCCCGCACTCGGCGGCGAGCCCGGCCACGGTCTCCCTATCGGCGCCGGTGCAGAGCACGACCTTGATCCCCCGGAACCGCTCGTTCCGCTTCACGAAGCGGCAGAACTGGGGGCCGTCGATGCGGGGCATCCGCACGTCGAGCAGGATGAGGTCGGGCCGGGTCTCCGGCCGCGCGAGCAGCGCCGCCGCGCTTTCCGCGTCGGGCGCGCGCAGCACCTCGAACCCCTTCCCGGCCAGCTCGCGCTGGAGGAAGCGGGACACGATCTCGTCGTCGTCCACGATGAGCACCCGCCTCCGGGCCGCGATGGCCGCCGCGAACCGCGTCGGGAGCTCCTCGAGGGGGTGGAGCGGGAGCACGCCGTCGGCCCGGCACCGCTCCCGCAGGGCGGCGAGGTCGGACTCCGGACCCACGCCGGCGACGAAGGCCCGTCCCGCGAACCCGCGGTCGCGGAGCAGCGAGATGGCCCGCCGGCCCGCGTCCCCGTCCACGACCAGCGCCTCGGCGCCGGAGACGTTGGCGGCGAGCGCCTCCGGCTCCGGCGACGCCACGGCCTGGTGGCCGGCGCGCGACAGCCACGACGCCACGGCGTCGCCGACGATCACGTTCCCGCAGCAGACGAGCACCTTCACCGCGCCCCGGACCATACCGCATCGGCGGCGGGGGCGGCCGAATTGCCGCTGCCCTCGGGCGTGTGCTAGCCGTGGGGCGTGCGCCCCTACGAGGTCATCCACCGCAAGCGGGACGGCCGCCCCGTCCCGCCGGAGGCCGTCGCCGAGCTCGTGAGCGGCTACGCCGAGGGGCGCGTTCCCGACTACCAGATGGCCGCGTTCTGCATGGCGGTCTTCTTCCGGGGCATGGCGGAGGAGGAGCTCCACGCGCTCACCCGGGCCATGCTCCACTCCGGCGACGTCCTCGACCTGTCCGACCTGCCCGGACCCAAGGTGGACAAGCACTCCACCGGGGGGGTGGGCGACAAGACCTCGCTCGCGCTCGCCCCGCTCGCCGCCGCCTGCGGCGTCCGGGTCCCCATGGTGAGCGGGCGCGGGCTGGGGCACACCGGGGGCACGCTCGACAAGCTGGAGTCGATCCCCGGCTTCCGGATCGACCTCCCGGTGGAGCGCTTCCGCGAGGTGCTGCGGGACGTCGGCGCCTGCCTGGTGGGGCAGACGGCCCGCATCGCCCCCGCCGACCGGAAGCTCTACGCGCTCCGGGACCTCACGGCCACGGTGGAGTCCATCCCCCTCATCGCCGCCTCGATCATGTCGAAGAAGCTGGCGGAGGGGATCGACGGCCTCGTCCTCGACGTGAAGGTGGGCAGCGGGGCCTTCATGAAGCGGCTTCCCCAGGCCCGCGAGCTGGGCCGGACGCTCGTCGCCATCGGCCGCGGCATGGGCAAGGACGTCACCGCGCTCGTCACCGACATGGACCAGCCCCTCGGCCTGGCGGTGGGCAACGCGCTCGAGGTCCGGGAGGTGCTCGACCTGCTCGGCGGGGGAGGCCCGCCCGACCTCCGGGAGCTCACCGTAATCCTCGTCGCCGAGATGCTGCTCGTGGGCGGCGTGGCCGCGTCTTCCGCCGAGGCGCGGGCACGGGTCGAGCAGGCCATCGCCGACGGGCGCGGGCTGCGGAAGCTGCGGGAGATCGTGGAGGCCCAGGGCGGGGACGGGCGGGTGGTGACGGAGCCCGACCGCCTGCCCTCGGCCAAACGGACCTTCGACGTCGCGGCGCCGGTGAGCGGACGGGTGGAGGCCATCGACGCCGAGGCCATCGGGCTCGCCGCCATGGCGCTGGGGGCGGGGCGCTCCCGCGTCGAGGACCGGGTCGACCATGCCGCGGGCATCGTCCTCCGGTGCAAGGTGGGCGACCCGGTCGAGGCCGGGGCGCCGCTCGCCACCCTGCACCCGGGGGCCGCTCCCCTCGAGCCGGTCGAGGCCGTGGCCGCACGGGTGCGTGACGCCCACCGCATCGGCACCGGGCCGGCAGCGCCGGGCTCGCTGGTGGTCGAGCGCATCGAGGAGGAGGGACGATGACCCACAAGGCCGACCTGCACACCCGGCTCGACTACGCGCGGGCCTGGATCCGGGGGCGCACCGAGCACCGGCCGGTGGTGGGCATCGTGCTCGGCTCCGGGATGGGCGCGGTGGCCGACGCGCTCCGGGACCCCGTCTCGATCCCCTGCCAGCAGGTCCCCGAGTTCCCGGTGCCCACGGTGCCGGGTCACGAGGGCAGGCTGGTGCTCGGCCGGATGGGAGAGGTGCCGGTCGCGGTGCTCCAGGGCCGGGTGCACCTCTACGAGGGGGCGAGCCCGGACGACGTCGTCTTCGGCGTCCGCCTGCTCGCCTGGGCCGGCGTGAAGGCGCTGCTCGTGACCAACGCCGCGGGGGCGGTGAACCCCGACCTCGCGCCGGGCGAGCTCGTCCGCATCTCCGACCACCTGAACCTCACCGGGGTGAATCCCCTCGCCGGGTTCAACGACGACCGGGTCGGGACCCGGTTCCCGGACATGGGGCAGGCCTACGACCCGGCGCTGGGCGCGCTCCTCGACGCCTGCGCGACGAGGCTGGGCTCGCCGCTCCGGAGCGGCGTCTACGCCGGGGTGCTCGGTCCGAGCTACGAGACCCCCGCCGAGGTCCGGATGCTCCGGACGATGGGCGCGGACCTCGTCGGCATGTCCACGGTGCTCGAGGTGATCGCGGCCCGCCACGCCGGGGTGCGGGTGGCGGGCGTGTCGCTCGTCGCCAATCGCGCCGCCGGCCTCTCCGCGGAGCCCCTCTCCCACGCGGAGGTGCTCGCGACCGGCGCGGCCGCCGGGAAGCGGCTCGCGGCGCTGGCTGCGGCCTGGGCGGCGGAGGCGGGCCGGTGAGCCCCGCCCGGACCTTCCACGTCCTCGTCCGCGACCCGGCAGCGGGCGGCTCCTTCGAGGAGTGGGTGGGCCGCCTCGCCCCGGACGGGCTCTGGTTCACCATGAGTCACCCACCGGCCCGCCGGCTCGAGCTCCGGTTCCTGCTCCCGGGCGCGGCCGCCGAGGTGCGAGCGATCGGCGAGGTCCTGCGGGCGGAGCGCCGCATGGAACGCTTCGAGGTCCACGCCCGGCTGGAGGGGCTCGACGACGAGGGCCGCGCCGCCGTGGAACGCTTCCTGGAGGGGGCGTGAACGCCCGGGACCTCGTCGCGGCCGCGCGCCGGGCCCGCCGCCGGGCCTGGGCCCCGTACTCCGGCTTCCGGGTGGGAGCCGCCGTGGCCGCCGGGGGCGAGGTCTTCCCGGGCGCGAACGTGGAGAACGCGAGCTACGGTCTCACCGTGTGCGCGGAGCGGACCGCGGTGGCGGGGGCGGCGCGGGCGGGGCGCCGCCGGCTCGAGGGCGTGGCCGTGGCCAGCGACACGACGCCTCCCACGCCTCCCTGCGGGGCGTGCCTGCAGGTGCTCGCCGAGTTCGCCGGGCCGGAGCTCCCGGTCCTCCTCGCCGGCGCCGGCGGGAGGGTGGACCGGACCACGCTCGGGGAGCTCCTGCCCCGGGCCTTCGGGCGATCCGCGCCCGGGCGGAGGCGGACGTGAGGGTGCTCCCGGGGCTCGACGGCGCGGTACCGCTGCGCGGCTGCGCGGTCGCCATCGGCAACTTCGACGGCGTCCACCTCGGCCACCGGCGGCTCCTCGAGACCGCCCGGGCCCGGGCCGCCACCCACCGTGCGCCGTCCGTGGCGCTGACCTTCGAGCCCCACCCGGCCCGGGTGCTCCGCCCGCAGATGGCGCCGCCCACGCTCACCCCGCTCCCCCGCAAGCTCGAGCTGCTCGAGGGAGCGGGCATGGACGCCGCCGTCGTGCTCCCCTTCGACCTCGGCTACGCGGCCACGCCGGCGTCCGAGTTCGTGCGCCGCGACCTCTGCGCCCGGCTCGGGGCGTCCGACGTGGTCGTGGGCTGGGACTTCACGGCCGGTCACGAGCGGGCCCGGGTGGACGCGCTCCGGGAGCTCCTGCTCGCCTGCGGCATCGGCCTCTCGGTGATCCAGCCCGTGACCGTCGAGGGGCTCACGGTGAGCTCCACGAAGGTGCGGGAGTTCCTGCTGGAGGGCAACGTGGAGGGGGCGGCCGTCCTGCTCGGGCGCCCCCACGACGTGGAGGGCGTGGTCGAGCGGGGGGCGGGACGCGGGCGCGGCATCGGTTTCGCCACCGCCAACCTGCGGCCCGGGGGGCTGCTGCCGGCGCTGGGCGTCTAAGCCGCGCGGGCCCGGGGGGGCGTGGGCGTGCGCCCCGACGGGGTCGGGCACGCCAACGGGGCGCGGGAGTACGACGCGGTCTGCAACGTCGGCGTGAAGCCCACCGTGGAGGAGGCCGGCCCGGTGGGGCTCGAGGTCCACCTCTTCGGCCACGACGGCAGCGACCTCTACGGGGAGCGGGTCCGGGTGGAGCTCGTGGGGCGGATCCGGGCGGAGCGGCGCTTCCCCTCGCTCGACGCGCTCCGCGCCCAGATCGGCGCCGACGCCGCCGCCGCCCGGGAGTTCCTGGCCCGGGCGCGCGACCGCTGATCGAGGTCCCGAAAAACACACGGGATTCCGGGGGCTTGCGCCGGAGCCGTTCTTGACCGTGCTGGAAGGGCGGTGCTACGGTCATTTTACTTCCAGCCCACCCGTTCCCGGGGGAGATTGATCGACATGTCCGGACGTCTCGGCGAGCTGCTCGTCAGGGAGAACCTGGTCTCCCTCCAGCAGCTCCAGAAGGCCCAGGAGGAGCAACGCCGGACCGGCGGGCGCATCGGCTCGCTCCTCGTCAAGCAGGGCGCCATCGCCGAGAGCGACCTCACCGGCTTCCTCTCCAAGCAGTACGGCGTGCCGTCCATCTCGCTGAAGGACTTCGAGATCGGCGACGACGTCATCAAGCTCGTCCCCAAGCAGACGGCGGTGAAGCACGGGGTGGTGCCCGTCAACCGGGCCGGGTCGTCGCTCATCATCGCGATGAGCGACCCCTCCAACATCCTCGCCATCGACGACATCAAGTTCTCCACCGGCTACAACGTCGAGGTCGTGGTGGCCTCGGAGCAGTCGATCCGCGAGGCCATCGAGCACTACTACGGCGAGAAGGGGCCCAGCTACGACGAGGTGATGCAGGGCTTCGAGGACGCCGACTTCGCGGTCGTCGAGGAGACGGACGGGCTCGACGTCCTCGACCTCGAGAAGAGCGCCGCCGAGGCCCCGGTCGTCACCCTCGTGAACATGATCCTGCTCGACGCCATCAAGAAGGGGGCGTCGGACATCCACGTGGAGCCCTACGAGAAGGAGTTCCGCGTCCGCTTCCGCATCGACGGCGTGCTCTACGAGGTGATGAAGCCGCCCATGAAGCTCCGGGCGGCGATGATCAGCCGCCTCAAGATCATGAGCCACCTCGACATCTCCGAGCGCCGCCTGCCCCAGGACGGCCGCATCAAGCTGCGGCTCGGCAAGGGCAAGGAGATGGACTTCCGCGTCTCGGTCTGCCCCACGCTCTTCGGCGAGAAGGTCGTGCTGCGGCTCCTCGACAAGTCGAACCTCCAGCTCGACATGACCAAGCTGGGCTTCGAGGAGCAGCAGATGAAGGACTTCCTCGACGCCATCGACCGGCCCTACGGCATGGTGCTCGTCACCGGCCCCACCGGATCGGGGAAGACCACCACGCTCTACTCCGCGCTGCAGCGGCTCAACGAGGTGGCCTGGAACATCAGCACCGCCGAGGACCCGGTCGAGTTCAACTTCTTCGGCATCAACCAGGTGCAGATGCACGACGACATCGGCCTCAACTTCGCGGCCGCCCTGCGCAGCTTCCTGCGGCAGGATCCCGACATCATCATGGTCGGCGAGATCCGCGACTTCGAGACCGCCGAGA
>DAOMFN010000108.1:0-6440 GCA_035429785.1 Anaeromyxobacteraceae bacterium | reverse complement strand
CCTCCTGCGCCAGGTCGGGCTGGAAGGCCGCCACCTGCGAGCGGTCCAGGCTGGCGCGGAGCCGCTCGCCGAGCCCGGCCGCGAAGTGGGCCGCGAAGCGCGGGTCGGCCTCCAGGCGCCGGAAGTCGGCGGCGGGGAGCTCCAGGGCGACGAGGTCCTCCTCCACGAGGACGTCGAGGGTCGCCTTGCCCGTGATGAGCGAGGTGTAGCCGAACACCTCTCCCTCCTCGAGGAGCTGCAGGGTCTGCCCGTGCCGCTCGAGCCGCACCGAGCCGCTGCGGATGACGTAGAGGCTCTGCATGGGCTCGCCACCGGCGCGGGCGAGGCCCGTCCCGGCCGGGAAGCGGCGCACCGCCACGTGGGCCGCGGCCTCGTCGAAGAGGGGCCGGGGCAGCGCGTCGAACGGCGGCGTGGCCCGCAGGAACTCGATGGACTCCACCGTCACCTCCCGCGCCGGAAGCTAGCACGGGCGCCGGGCGGGCCGGCCCGGATGACGGCGGGCGGGGCGGGCCGGCCCTATACCTCCGGCCGAGCCCGGAGGTGCCCCGTGAACGTCGTGACCCGCGCATCCTTCCTCCCCGTCGTCGCGGCGCTCTTCGCCTGCGGCGGCGACGCCGCCGAGGCGGCCACGCCCCCGGCCACCGGACCGGCCGCCGTCGAGGCCGTCCTGCTGAACGACACCCTCGCGTCGCCCTGGGGCATGGCCTTCCTGCCGGACGGCCGCATGCTCGTCACCCAGAAGGGCGGGAGCATGGTGATCCTCTCCGCCGACGGCCGGACGGTCGTGGCGACGGTGAAGGGGGTGCCACCGGTCGCCGTGGGCGGTCAGGGCGGCCTGCTCGACGTGGCCCTCGATCCCGACTTCGCCACGTCGCCCTGGGTGTACTGGACGTACGCGGAGGCGGGCACCGGGGCGGAGGCCGGGCTCTCCGGCACCGCGGTCGCGCGCGGACGCCTCTCCGGCGACACGCTGCAGGACGTGGCCGTGATCTACCGGCAGGTGCCCAAGATCACGGGCACGGGGCACTTCGGCTCCCGCCTCGCCTTCCGGCCGGACCGGACGCTCTTCGTCACCCTGGGTGAACGACAGAAGGGGAGCCCGGCGCAGGACCCGGCCACCACCCTCGGCAAGGTGGTGCGCATCGCGCGCGACGGGAGCATCCCGCCCGGCAACCCCGCGATTCCCGGCGCCCGCCCCGAGATCTGGAGCCTGGGCCACCGCAACCCGCAGGGCGCCGCGATCCGCCCGGGCACCGACGTGCTCTGGATCCACGAGCACGGCCCCCAGGGCGGGGACGAGCTGAACCGGATCGTCCCCGGGGGCAACTACGGCTGGCCGGTCGTGAGCTACGGGTGCAACTACGGCGACCCGGTGGGCGACGGCTGCCGCATCGCCGGGGGGACGCACGCCCCGAACTACGTCGAGCCGGTGAGCTTCTGGGTCCCGACCTCCATCGCGCCGTCGGGGCTGGTCTTCTACACCGGCGACCGCTTCCCGGGCTGGAAGGGCAACGCCTTCCTGGGCGCGCTGGCCGGGACGGCGCTCTGGAGGGTGGCCCTCGACGGCGACCGCGAGGTCGCGCGGGAGCGGCTGCTCGGCGTGCTCGGGCAGCGCATCCGCTGGGTCGGCCAGGGGCCGGACGGCCTCCTCTACCTCCTCACCGACGGCGGGCGGCTCTACCAGGTCCGCCCGTCGGCGGCGGCGAGGCGCTGACCGATCAGGCGCCGGTTCCGGAGGCGCGCCGCCCGAGGAGGGCCCCCCGGACGAACCACGCCAGGCTGGCCGCCTCGAGGACCACGAGCGCGCCGGTGGCGGCCCGGTGTGCGGCGGCCGCGGACCATCCGCGCGCCCCGAGGGCGTCGAGCGCGGCCCCGTAGGCCCACTGGATCAGGAAGGCGCCGGCGAACACCGCGAGGTTGAGCGCGGTGTTGGCCCGGCCGGCGACGGCCGGGCGGAACTGGCTCGAGAGCACCGCGTACGCCAGGTTGCCGACGGCGAAGCAGAGCCCCAGGACGAACCACCAGAGGTGGCTGTCGCCGACGCCGAACACGAGCCCGAGCAGCGCCGCGAGCTGTGCCACCATTCCCGCCCCGAGCAGGTGGTCGGGATGGAGGCCGCTCCGCTGCAGGCGGCCGATGAACAGGGCGATGCCGAGGAAGCCCGCCATCATCGCCACGGTGGTGAGGAGCAGGTGGAAGGCGGCCGCGTCGCGCGAGCGCCCGGACACCTGCATGAGGAAGGGAACGGCCCAGAGACCCTGGAGCGCCATGAAGCCGCCCACGAAGAAGGTGGTGGGCGGCGCGTAGTGGCGGAAGGCGCGGCTGCGCGCGATGTCGGCGAGCGCGGCGAGCTGCTCGCGGAAGGTCTCCCGGGAGCCTCCGGGGTCGCGCTCGGGCGTGCTGGCCACGCCGATCGCCGCGACGACGGCCAGGGCGGCGAGGACGGCGAAGACCCCGCGCCATCCCAGCGCCGGGACCGCCAGCGAGAGCGGCGTCGTGGCGGTGAGGGCGCCCAGGCCGCCGGCCACCATCACGGCGGCGTTCAGGGAGGGCTGGCGCCCGGCCGGGAACCAGAGGCTGAAGGCCTTGAAGCTCGCCATGAGGCACGAGGAGACGCCGAGCCCGATGGCCGCGCGCGCCAGGGCGAGCTGGGGCAGCGTCCCGCCCAGCGCGAAGGCCGCGCTCCCGGCCGCGGCCACGAGGAGGAGCACCGCCTCGACCCGCCGCGGACCGTAGCGGTCGAGCAGGATGCCGAGCGGGAGCTGGAAGGCGCCGAAGCCGAGGAGGTACGCGGACGTGAGGAGGCCGAGCCCCGCGGCCGAGAGGCCGAGGTCGCGGGAGAGCTCCGGCGCGATGACCGCGTTGGCGTTGCGCAGGAGGTAGGAGAGGAAGTACCCGCCGGCGTAGGGGAGGAAGATGCGCAGCCAGGGGTTCAAGGCGTCCCGGTTATACCAGCCCCCCGGCCGGACGTGTCCCGCCCGCCCCGGCGCGGGGCCTACGGTCCCGGTTCGGGCGCCGCGGGCAGCTCCATCCGGAAGCGCGACCCCTCCCCGAGCACGCTCTCGGCGGTGAGCGTTCCCCCGTGGTCCACGGCGATGGAGTGGCACACGGCGAGCCCGAGCCCGGTGCTCGCGCCGTCGTCCCCCACCCGCACGAACGGCTCGAAGATGCGGCGCAGGAGGCGCGGCTCGATGCCGGTGCCGTGGTCCACGACCTCGAGCCGGGACATGCCCGGGGAGCCCGGGCCGATGCGGATGATGACGAGCCCGGCGCGCCCGGGCTTGGAGGCCCGGGCCGCGTTCGTCACCAGGTTCACCACCACCTGCTCGATCTGCCCGAAGGACGCGACCACGTCGGGCGGCCCGGCGTTCTCCACCTGGACCGTGGCCGCCTTGCGGACGCTGGCCGGCAGCCAGCGCATGGCCTTCTCGACGACGTCCACCAGCCGCACGCGGGTGCGGCTCTGGTCGGGCTGGGCGAAGACCTTGAGCTCCTTCACGAGGCGCTCGATCCGCCGCGCCCCCTCCTGGACGTCCTCGAGCTGCTCGATGACCTGGTCGAGGAAGCGGGCCTCGGCGGCCCGGTCGAGGGGACCGTGCCCGGCGAGCCGCTCCTGGACGAGCCGCACGCCCGGGAGCACGAGCTCGAGGTCGGCGAGCGCCGCGGTGAGCGGGTTCTTCACCTCGTGGGCGACCCCGGCCACGAGCGACCCCATGGCGGCGAGCCGGGAGGACATCGCCAGCTGGGCCTGGAGCGCGTGCACCTCGGTGACGTCGCGCGCCGCGGCGAACACGCCCTGGACCGCGCCGTCCTCCCCGCGGAGGACGCTGGCGTTGTAGAGGACGTCGGTGGTCCGCCCGCTCACGTGACGGATGGTGAGCGGGTAGTCCCGCACCGAGCCCTCGGCCAGGACCTTGCGATAGCCGGCCCGGGCGTCGTCGGGCTCGGTGAAGGAGTCGGCGAAGTCGGTGCCGACGAGCTGGTCCCGGGGGACGCCGGTGGCGGCCTCGGTGGCCGCGTTGACGTCGGTGATCTTGCCCTCCGGGCTGATGGTGACGAGCGGGTCCAGGCTGGCCTCGATGAGGTTGCGGGCCTAGACCGCCGCGGCGCGCACCTGGTCCTCGGCGCGCTTCCGGGCGGCGATGTCCCAGGCCAGGTCGGCGAGCGTGGCCACGTCCTCCACGTCCTCCGGGAGGTAGTCGGAGGGCTTGTTGCCGACGCCGAGCACCGCGCAGACCCGCCCCGCCCGGATCACCGGCACGGTGAGCTCCCGCACGACCTCCGCGTGGCCGGCGGGCAGCCCGCGGCGGGTCGGGAGCGAGGCGTAGTCGTTGTGGACGAGCGGCCTCCGCTCGCGCACGCAGTCGGCCCAGACCCCGGCCTGCGCGATCGGGTAGTGGGAGCCGGCGCCCTCGGCCGTGCACATCCGGGCCGTGGTGTTCGTGGACCAGGCCTGGAGCCAGAGCCGCTCCTGGTCCTCCTCGACGAAGTGCAGGAAGCCGATCCGGCTCCCCGTGAGGTCCTCGGCGGCGTCGAGCGTGGCGGTGAGGAGCTCCTTCAGCGTGGCCCCCGGCGCCCGCTCGAGCAGGGCGAGGCGCGCGGCGTCCACGCGCCGCTTGCGCATCCGTGCGTCCTGCTCGGTCGTGGACCCGGCCATCTCTCGCCTCGCCCCGGGAGTGTACCCCGCACTGGGGACGCGCCGGCCGTCCCCCGAGGGTGGCGCGGGCCAGGGGGCCCGTACGGGGCGTGGCACCTTTGCCCTACCCAACCGACCGCCGCCGGCACGGGCCGGACGTGCGGTGATGGGGTGCCGGGCGGGGCCGTGGCGCCCCGCCCATTCACCCAGGGAGAACACCATGAGACGAATCGCCATGATCGCCGCCGCTGCCCTCCTCGCCGCCGGGTGCGGCTCCGACTCGAACTCGCCGGCCGTTTCGCAGGTGACGGTCACCGTCCGCCAGGGCGGCGTGGCGCTCCCGGGCGCCACCGTCGTGGAGTGCGGCGTGGTCGACCAGGCGCTCTCGCCCCCGGCCTGCACCGTGAGCTCCACCATCACCTCGCAGGAGACGAACGCGAGCGGCCAGGCCACCTTCAACGTGCCGTCGTCCACCACCTCGGGGCAGCTCTGCTTCTCCGTGACCGTGGGGAGCCTCGGCGGCTACAGCCACACCGACGACTGCAAGACCCTGAACGCCCTCACGCCGACGGTGACGCTCGAGCTCCTCTGACCGTCCGCGCCGCGGCCGCCCCGGCCGCCCCTACTCGAACCCCGCCACCGGGTGGGGAACGTACGGCGCCTCGAGCGCCGCCACCTCCTCCGGCGAGAGGCGCAGGGAGAGCGCTGCCACCGCGTCGGGGAGGTGCCCCGGTTGCGTCGCCCCGACGATGGGCGACGTGACCCCGGGGCGGCCGAGCAGCCAGGCCAGCGCCACCTGCGCGCGCGGCACGCCGCGCCGCCCGGCGACCTCCCCGAGGCGGTCGATGACCTCGCGGTCGGCCGCCTCGGTGCGGGCATAGAGCGTCTTGCCGAAGGCGTCGGTCTCCGTCCGCCGCGTCGCCGGCGCAGCCCAGGGGCGGGCCAGCCGGCCGCGGGCGAGCGGGCTCCAGGGGATGACCCCCACGCCCTCGGCGCGGCAGAGCGGCATCATCTCCCGCTCCTCCTCGCGGTAGATCAGGTTGTAGTGGTTCTGCATGGAGACGAAGCGCGTCCAGCCGCGGAGGTCGGCCCGGTGGAGCGCCGTCGCGAACTGCCAGGCGTGCATCGACGAGGCCCCCAGGTAGCGGACCTTGCCGGAGCGGACGAGGTCGTGCAGCGCCTCGAGCGTCTCGTCGAGGGGCGTGGCCGGATCCCAGCGGTGGATCTGGTAGAGGTCGACGTAGTCGGTTCCGAGCCGGCGCAGGCTCTCCTCGACCTCGAAGAGGATGGCCTTGCGGGAGAGGCCGCGGCCGTTGGGCTCGTCCCGCATCACGCCGTGGACCTTGGTGGCCACCACGACCGACTCGCGCCGGACCGCCCCCCGCAGGAACCGGCCCAGGACCTCCTCGCTGGCGCCGCTCGAGTAGACGTTGGCGGTGTCGAAGAAGTTGATGCCCAGGTCGAGCGCCTGCCGGAGGAAGGGCTGGCTGGCCCGCTCGTCGAGGGCCCACGGGTGGCGACCGGGGAGGCCGCTCGTGGGCGCCCCGTAGCTCATGCAGCCGAGGCAGATGCGCGAGACCTGCAGCCCGGTCCTCCCGAGCGGGACGTATTCCATGCGACCTCCGGCCGTCAGTCCTTTTGCCCCTCGAACCCCTCCAGCTCGTCGAGGATCCGGGCCAGGTCCTCGTCCGACGACGGGATCTCGAGCACGCCGTCGCCGGCGGGGGTGCCGCGCCCGCCGGCCGCTGCCGTGACGGGCCGCTCCGGATCGCCCCGACGGACGGGACGCCGGGCCGGGGGCCGA
>DAOMFN010000107.1:0-6460 GCA_035429785.1 Anaeromyxobacteraceae bacterium | reverse complement strand
CCGCGGCGGCGCTGGCGGTCCGGGCGATGTGCCTGCAGGTGGCGAAGTCGATCGCGGCGCTGGCCACCGTGCTGGAGGGGCGCGTGGACGCCGTGGTCCTGACCGGCGGCATGGCCTTCCAGGAGGGGGTGGTCGAGCCGATCCGCCGGCGCGTGACCTGGATCGCCCCGGTCGTGGTCCTCCCCGGGGAGGACGAGCTCGGCGCCCTCGCCGAGGGCGCGCTCCGGGTGCTCTCCGGCGAGGAGGCGGCGCGGGAGTACGCGCCGCCCCCGTCCGGACGGTGATCGCTACACGAGCCCCATCGCCGACATCGCCTTCGCCACCTTGATGAAGCCGGCGATGTTCGCGCCCACCACGTAGTTGCCCTTGGCGCCGAACTCCTCGGCGGTGTTCCAGCAGTCCTCGTGGATGTTCTTCATGATGTTGGCGAGCCGCTTCTCCGTGTACTCGAAGGTCCACGAGTCGCGGGTGGCGTTCTGCTGCATCTCCAGCGCGCTCGTGGCCACGCCGCCGGCGTTGGCGGCCTTGCCCGGGCCGTAGGCGATCTTCGCGTCGAGGAAGACCTTGATGCCCTCCGGCGTGGTGGGCATGTTCGCGCCCTCGCCGACCGCGATGCAGCCGTTCTTCACGAGCGTGGCGGCGTCCTTGCCGTTGATCTCGTTCTGGGTCGCGGACGGCATCGCCACCTGGCAGGGGACCTCCCAGATGTTGCCGCCGTGCAGGTACTTCGCGTGCTTGCGGACCTCCACGTAGTCCTTGATGCGGCGCCGCTCGACCTCCTTCAGCTGCTTCACGAGCGCGAGGTCGATGCCCTTCTCGTCGACGATGACGCCGTTCGAGTCGGAGCAGGCGATGACCTTCCCGCCGAGCTGGTGGATCTTCTCGATGGTGTAGATGGCCACGTTGCCCGAGCCGGAGACCGTGCACACCTTGCCGTCGAACGACTCGCCGCCGCGGGCCTTCAGCATCTCCTGGACGAAGAAGGTGGCGCCATAGCCGGTGGCCTCGGTGCGCACGAGCGACCCGCCGTAGTCGAGCCCCTTGCCGGTGAGGACGCCGGCCTCGTAGCGGGCGGTGAGCCGCTTGAACTGGCCGAACATGTAGCCGATCTCGCGGCCGCCCACGCCGATGTCGCCGGCCGGGACGTCGGTGACGTCGCCGATGTGGCGCCAGAGCTCGGTCATGAAGCTCTGGCAGAACCGCATGACCTCGTTGTCCGACTTGCCCTTGGGGTCGAAGTCCGAGCCGCCCTTGCCGCCGCCGATGGGGAGCCCGGTGAGCGCGTTCTTGAAGATCTGCTCGAAGCCGAGGAACTTGATGATGCCGAGGTAGACCGAGGGGTGGAAGCGGAGCCCGCCCTTGTACGGGCCGAGCGCCGAGTTGTACTGGACGCGGAAGCCGCGGTTGATCTGGACCTCGCCCTTGTCGTCCTGCCAGGGCACCCGGAAGATGATCTGCCGCTCCGGCTCCGCGATCCGCTCGATGATCTTCCGCTCGCGGAACTCGGGGTACTTCGACAGCACCGGCCCGATCGACTCGAGCACCTCCCGCACCGCCTGGTGGAACTCGACCTCCCCGGGGTTCCGCTTCAGCACGTCCTGGTAAACGACCTCCAGCTTCTCGTCCATCTTCGCCATGGCTTCCTCTTTCGGTTGTGGGCGCGATCCCGTGCCCGAAGGCTGGTCACTCTGCCCGATTTGCAGGCACGGCCGCAAATGGGCGAAGGTCTCACGCGTGCCGCCACAAGACAGCGCGATGACCCCGGTCAATTCCCCCGGGACCGGCCTCCCCGAGCTCGACCAGGTGCTCCAGGGGCTCCGCGCCGGGGACAACGTCGTCTGGCAGGTGGAGACGCTCGAGGACTACGCGCCGCTCGTGACGCCGTTCGTCTCTCGCGCCGTCGCCGAGGGGCGCCCGGTCGTCTACTTCCGGTTCGCGCGCCACGCCCCGCTCGTCGCGGCCGGGCCGGGCGTCCGGATCCACGAGGTCTCCCCGGCGCTGGGCTTCGAGAGCTTCACCGACGCCATCCACGGGGCCATCGAGGAGGCCGGGCCGGGGGCGTTCCACGTCTTCGACTGCCTCTCGGACCTCGCCGCCGACTGGACCAGCGACCTCATGCTGGGGAACTTCTTCCGGGTCACCTGCCCGTACCTCTACCGGCTCGACACGGTGACCTACTTCGCGCTGCTCTCCGGCCATCACGCGGCCGGCGCGGTCGAGGCGGTGCGGAGCACCACGCAGATCCTCGTCGACGTGTTCCGGCGCCGGCGCGTGGTCCACTACCACCCGCTCAAGGTGGACGGGCGCCACTCGCCGACGATGTACCTGCCGCACGTGCGGGACGGGGACTCGCTCCGGCCGCTCACCGAGAGCGCCGAGCTGTCCGAGGCGCTCGCCGAGGTGGCCGACCGCCGCCTCGAGGCGGCGCTCCAGGCCGACCTCTGGGACCGGCGGGTGGCGGCGGCCCGGGAGGTCCGCGACGGGGTGCGGGCCGGGACCCGCCGTCCCGAGGAGGAGCGGGCCGCCTTCGAGCAGCTCCTGCGGATGATGATCACCCGCGACGAGCGGTTCGCGGCCATGGCCGGCCGCCACCTCACGCTCGACGATCTCCTCGCGGTGCGGCGGCGCATGGTGGGGACCGGCCTCGTGGGCGGGAAGGCCGCCGGCATGCTGGTCGCCCGGGCCATCCTCGCGAACGGCGACCCGGCCTGGGGGAGGATGCTCGAGCCGCACGACTCCTGGTTCGTGGGCTCCGACGTCTTCTACACCTACCTCGTCCGCAACGGCTGCTGGCAGGCGCGCCGGGACCAGCGGCGCCACGGCAGCTACCTGGAGGGGGCCGCCGAGGCCCGGCGCCGCGTGCTCGCCGGGACCTTCCCCGACGCGGTGCTGGAGCGCTTCCGCGTGCTCCTCGACTACTACGGGCAGTCCCCCATCATCGTCCGCTCCTCGAGCCTGCTCGAGGACGGCTTCGGCAACGCCTTCACCGGCAAGTACGAGTCGGTCTTCTGCCCGAACCAGGGCTCGCCCGACGAGCGGCTCCGCGACTTCGTCGCCGCGGTGCAGGCGGTCTACGCCTCCGCGATGAGCGACGAGGCGCTCGGCTACCGCGACCGCCGCGGCCTCCTCGACCGGGACGAGCAGATGGCGGTGCTCGTGCAGCGGGTCTCGGGCGCGGTGCACGGCGACCTCTACTTCCCGCAGGTCGCCGGCGTGGCCCTCTCCTACAACCCGTACGTGTGGAACGCCGGCATCGACCCGCAGGCCGGGGTGATGCGGCTCGTCTTCGGGCTCGGCACCCGCGCGGTGGACCGGGCCGACGACGACTACACCCGGCTCGTGGCGCTGAACGCCCCCTCGCTGCGCCCCGAGAGCACGCTCGACGAGAAGACCGAGTACGCGCAGCACCGGGTGGACGTGCTCGACCTGGGCCGGCGCGTGCTCGCCTCCGTCCCCTTCGCCGAGGCGGCGCGGTCGGCCCCCGGGATTCCCCTGCGCCTCTTCGCCACCCGCCGTCCGGATGGCGGCTGGGTGCTCACCTTCGACGAGCTCCTCTGGGGCACGCCCCTCGTGGAGCGGATGCGCGCGCTCCTCACCACGCTCCGCGAGGCCTACCGGTACCCCGTGGACGTCGAGTTCACCGGCAACTTCCTCCCCGACGGGGAGCTCCGGCTCAACCTCGTGCAGTGCCGCCCCCTCCAGGTTCGCGAGGGGGGCGCCGTGGTGCCCACGCCGACGTCGCTCCCGGAGGACCGGGTGCTCCTCCGGTCCCGCGGTCCCATCGTGGGCCCGTCGGCGCAGACCCCCATCGATCGCGTGATCTACGTGGACCCCGACGCCTACGCGACGCTCGCCACCGGGGACCGGCACGAGGTGGCCCGGATCGTCGGGCGGCTCATGCGGCTCGACCCGGACGTGGACCGCAAGGTCATGCTGCTCGGCCCCGGCCGCTGGGGAACCACCACCGTCGCGCTCGGCGTGCCGGTCTCCTTCGCGGAGATCCAGCGGGTCTCGGTGCTGGGGGAGATCATGCGCATCGGCGACGTCGTGCCGGACGTCTCGCTCGGCAGCCACTTCTTCAACGACCTCGTCGAGGAGTCGATGCTGTACGTCGCCCTCTACCCGGCACACCCCGGCCACGCCCTCGACGAGCCGCGGCTCCGGGCGGCGACGAACCTGCTCCCCGCCCTGCTCCCCGACGACGCCCGGCTCGCCCACGTCGTGCGGGTCGTCGATTTCTCGAGTGAAGACGGGCAGTTGCTGTGGCTCAATTGCGACTGCGTCCGACAGGAGGCGGTGGGATATCTCGAAGCGCGATGACGCTCCGGGTCAAGGGGGGTTGCAACTCCCCGAGCGGGCAGGCTAGATCATTCGCCTCCCGTTGATTCTAGAGTCAAGGAGTCCGCATGCCCCTCAAGATCCTGGTCACGGCGAAGCGCGTCGAGGACCCCGAGTCGAAGATCAAGGTGAAGCCGGACGGCACCGGCATCGTCACCGACGGCGTCAACTACAAGATGAACCCGTTCGACGAGATCGCCGTCGAGGAGGCGCTGCGCCTGAAGGAGAAGCACGGGGGCGAGGTGATCGTGGCGAGCATCGGCTCCGACAAGTCGATGACCGAGATCCGCGCCGCGCTCGCCATGGGCGCCGACCGGGGCATCCTCGTGAAGCACGACGGCCCGCTCGACCCGGTGGTGGTCTCCGCCATCCTCGACAAGGTCGTGGAGAAGGAGAAGCCGGACGTCGTCCTCCTCGGCAAGCAGTCGATCGACGACGACCAGAACCAGGTGGGCCAGTACCTCGCCGAGCGGCGCGGCCTCGGCCAGGCCACCTTCGCCTCCAAGGTCGAGAGCCTGGAGAGCGAGGCCGAGCAGAAGAAGCAGCCGGGCCTCGTGCTCTCCGCCGACGGCAAGGCGCTGCGGGTGGTCCGCGAGGTGGACGGCGGGCTCCTCACCGTCGACGTCTCCCTGCCGGCGGTCGTGAGCTGCGACCTGCGCCTCAACAAGCCCCGCTTCGCGTCCCTGCCGGGCATCATGAAGGCGAAGAAGAAGCCGGTGGAGGAGCTCGCCGCGGCCTCGCTCGGGGTGGATCTGGCCCCGAAGGTGGTCGTGAAGCGGCTCTCCGAGCCCCCGAAGCGCCAGGGCGGCCAGAAGGTCGCCGACGTCGCCGAGCTCTACGCCAAGCTGAAGAACGAGGCCAAGGTCCTCTAGGAGAACGCCCATGTCGAACGTCCTCATCGTCGCGGAGCAGTCGGGCGGAAATCTCAAGAAGGCCTCCCTCCACGCCATCGCCGCCGGCCAGGCCATCGCGGCCCGCAGCGGCGGACAGGTCCACGTGGCCGTGCTCGGCAAGGGCATCGGCGCGCTCGCCTCCGAGCTCGCCGGCTACGGGGTCACCGTCCACGCCGCCGACGCGGCCGGGCTCGAGCACCACCTCGCCGAGGCCTACGCCCCGGTGGTGGCCTCCATCGCGGGCGCGAACGGGGCCACCTACGTGGGGGCCGCGGCCACCGCCTTCGGCAAGGACCTCGTGCCCCGCGTCGCCGCCCGCCTGGGGGCCGCCTGCGCCACCGAGGTGCTGGGCTTCGGCGGCAGCGGGCCGGCCGTGACCTTCCAGCGCCCGATGTGGGCCGGAAACGTGCTCGCCGAGGTGGAGCTGGCCACGCCGGTGAAGGCCTTCACGGTCCGTCCCACCGAGTTCCCGGCCGCCCAGAAGGGCGGGTCGGGCGAGGTGAAGGCGGTGGCCGTGGCCGAGGCGCCCCTGCCGACCCGGTTCGTGGAGTTCAAGGAGGTGAAGAGCGAGCGCCCCGAGCTCACCGAGGCCCGGGTGGTGGTGGCCGGCGGCCGCGGGACCAAGGGCGACTTCAAGGAGCTGGAGGGGCTCGCCGACGACCTGGGCGCGGCGCTGGGCGCGAGCCGCGCCGCGGTGGACGCCGGCTGGGTCCCGAACGACTGGCAGGTGGGGCAGACCGGCAAGGTGGTGGCCCCCGAGCTCTACGTCGCCGCCGGCATCTCCGGCGCCATCCAGCACCTCGCCGGGATGAAGGGGTCGAAGGTCATCGTCGCCATCAACAAGGACCCCGAGGCCCCCATCTTCCAGCTCGCCGACTACGGGCTCGTGGCCGATCTCTTCAAGGCCGTCCCCGAGCTGCGCGAGAAGATCAAGGCCGGCAAGGGATCGTGATCGCGGAGGCGGACCTCGCCGCGCTGGGGATCCACCGGATCTCCATCCCCATCCCGTTCGTCGAGGCCGGCGGCCCGGTGAACGCGTACGCCGTCGAGGACCGGGACGGGGGGCTCCTGCTCTTCGACTCCGGCCTCGGGTCGCCGCAGGCGGCCTCGGCCATGGCCGAGGGGCTGGCCCGCATCGGCCGCTCGCCCGCCGACGTCTCCCGCATCGTCGTCTCCCACGGCCACATCGACCACTACGGCGGCGCGGCGGGGCTCCTCGAGCAGGCCGG
>DAOMFN010000106.1:0-6507 GCA_035429785.1 Anaeromyxobacteraceae bacterium | reverse complement strand
CGGAGGGAGCGGCCATGTCCGGAACCGCCTCCTCGATGGCGCGGGCCATCGCGGCGGCGGAGGCGAACCGGTCGCTCGCCTTCACCGCCAGCGCGCGGCGCACCACGGCGGCGAGGGCCGGGGGAACGCCCAGCGGCTCGAGGAGCGGCGCGGCCCGGGAGAGCAGCGCCACGTCCGGCTCCGGCTCCCGCTCGAACGGGTTCTCGCCGGCGAGCGCGGCGTGGAGCACGAGGCCGAGCCCGTGGACGTCGCTGGCGCGGGACGCGGCGCCCGGACCGCCCAGGATCTGCTCCGGGCTCTGCCAGGGAACGAGGTCGGCCGCCGAC
Source organism: Anaeromyxobacteraceae bacterium (assembly GCA_035429785.1). GTDB lineage: Bacteria > Myxococcota > Myxococcia > Myxococcales > Anaeromyxobacteraceae > CAIOAK01. The sequence continues at coordinate 6,181 of DAOMFN010000106.1, read as the reverse complement.
CGGGAGTGGCCCGCGCCGAAGCCGGCCACCAGCGTGACGCCCGAGCGGCACACGAGCAGGTGCGCCGGGCGGAGCCAGCCGTGGACGATCGGCCCGTGCTCCATCCCGTCCTCGTGGGCGAAGTGGATGGCGTCGCAGGCGTCGCGCAGGATGCGCGCCGCGATCTCCGGAGGGAGCCGGCCGCCCACGGCCAGGATCTCGGCCAGCGTCTCGCCGTCGGCGTGGTCCACGGCGAGGGAGAGACGGCCGTCGCTCTCGTCGAGCCCGAGCGTGGACTGGATGTGTGGATGATGGAGGGCGTCGGCGGAGCGGGCCAGGTGGCGCAGCAGCCCGAGCCGGGCACCGGGCTCCACGCCCGGGAGCTCGATGAGGCGCGCCACGCGCGGAGGACTCCCCTCCTCGTAGAAGAGGCCCAACCCTTCCGCCTCGCGGCCCGGAAAGGATCCGAGACGCCTCACCCGCCCCCCGACCATGTAGGACATGGTACCACCATGTACCCCTGGGTGCGCAAATTTCACGCCTGTTTTTCGAGGACTTCACCCCTCGCGGGCGACGATCTGGCCCCTCGGGACGACGAGGAGCGCCCCCCCCGAGACGCAGAGGTCCTGGCCGACGAGGTGGGCCGAGGCCTGGCTGGCGAGGAAGAGCGCCGCGTGGGCGCAGTCCGATATCTCGCCCACGCGCCGGTTGGGGAGCGCTCCGGCCACGAGCGGGCCGATGGTCCGGAGCTCCTCCTCCGCCATGGGCGTCCGGATCCAACCCGGGGAGACGAGGTTCGTCCGCACCGCCGGTGCGAGCTCGACGGCGAGGCTCATCGTGAGCGACTGGATGGCTCCCTTCGTGGCGGCGTAGTGGGAGTGGCCGGCCTCTCCGCGCTGCCCGGCCGTGGATCCGACGAGGACGACGTTGCCCGGGTTCCCGCGGCGGAGGAACGGAAGCGCCTCGCGCACGAGGTAGAACGCGCTGAAGACGTTCACCCGGAAGATCTCCTCGAGCCGCGACGACTCGATGCGGTCGATGGGGCCGTCGTTCCAGATCCCGGCCGAGTGGACGAGCTGCTCCAGGCCCCCGAGCAGCCGCGCCGAATCGCGCACGAGCTCCACCGCTCCCGACTCGGTGCCGAGGTCGGCCCGCACCGGGAAGGCGCGCCCGGGGAAGCGGGCCGCGAGCGCCTCCGCCTCGTCGCGGTGGGTGCGGTAGTGCACGGCGACCTTCATGCCCTGCTCGAGGAAGGCCTCGGCGATTCCGAGCCCGATGCCGGAGGAGCCCCCGGCGACGAGCGCACGGCGCCCCTCGAGGTCGTGGTACCGGACCGGCAGCGTCATGCCCTCCCCCTCCCCTTCGCCCCCGGCTTCGCCCTCCCGTCACGTCGCGGAACGGCCCGCGGCGCCGTCCAGCGCGCCCCCTGCACGACGTCCCGGACCTGCTCGAACGACGAGATGGCGAGCGGCCAGCGCGCGAGCCCCTCGTCGGCCACGTGACGGGCGGTGACGCTCCGGGCCGAGATCACCGCCAGCCGCTCGCGGTACTCGGCCGAGATGTAGGTCCCGTACTCGGCCCAGACCCCGAGCGCGCCGCAGGCCTTCGCCACCGGCATGTCCTTCTTCGGGTTGTCGCCGACGTAGATGACCTCCGGCCCGCTCAGGCCGAAATCCTCGAGGATGCGCCGGAGCCCGATGGGGCTCGGCTTCTCCGCCTCGCGCGGCAGTTCCCGCACCACCGTCCGGGCGCGGTAGTGGCCGGCCTGCTCCCGGCGCCGGATCTCCGGGTCCACGTTCTTCGGGAGCTCGTAGCCGGGCAGCGTGTAGAGCGCGTCGAAGTGGCCGTCGAGCTTCAGCCACTTCATGCGCAGCTCGGCGGCGTTGCGGGGCGCGTCGGAGAGGGCGACGAGCGTGAGCCCCTGGGCGCGGATCCACTCCAGCGTGGCCTTCACCCCCGGATACGGCCGCAGCCAGCGCTCCCGCGCCGCCCGGAAGGCCCGCCGGGCCGGGTCCACCACGAGCCGGTTGAAGGAGTCGAAGTCCCCCTCGTAGGGGCGGAAGATGTCCGACTCCTGGATGGCGAACGGGTACTCGTTCGACTCGTGCCGGGTGTAGACCTCCTTCAGCGACTGCACGATGCGGATGCGCGGCAGCCCGGTGGTGGCGACGAGCGAGTCCACCATCGCCTCCAGGCTGGGCACGATGTAGTCCACCCACGGGTAGAGGGTGTTGTCGAGGTCGGTGACGACGGCGCGCAGGCGGGGCACGGGGCGCATGGTAGCGAGCAGGCAGGCGCCGCGCTAGGAGTGGAGGATGCGCTACGCCCGCCACGTCTTCGTCTGCGAGAACCGGCGCCCTCCCGGGGCGCCGCGCGGCTGCTGCTCCGACCGCGGGGGCGCCGACCTCCGCGCCGCGCTCAAGGAGGCCGTGCGCGTGCGCGGCATCCAGTCGACGGTGCGCGTGAACTCGGCCGGGTGCCTGGACGCCTGCGAGGCCGGACCGGCGATGGTGATCTACCCGGAGGGGGTCTGGTACGGGAAGGTCACGCTCGCCGACGTCGGGGAGATCGTCGAGAGCCACCTCGTGGGCGGCAAGGTGGTGGAGCGGCTCCTCGTCCGCGACTTCACGGGATCGTCGAAGGCTAGTTGAGCAGCGACGAACGGCCGCCCAGCTCGCGGAGAAGCTCGCGGACGTCGTCGGCGTCGGAGGCCCGCGGGTTCGCCTTCACGTAGGCCTCGAGGTCGCGCACCGCCGCGGCGGTTCCTCCGAGCCGCGCCGAGACGAGGCCGCGATCCCGCCGCTCCTGCAGGTCGCCCGGCGTGATCTGCAGCAGCCGGTCCACCACCCAGAGGGTCCGGATGTCGTCGCCGCCCTCGCCGTAGATCTTCTTCAAGTTATGCAGCAGGCGGGTGAGGATGTGGCGGGAGTCCACCGGGTCGAGGAGCGAGGGCTCGAAGGGGCGTCCGTGGAGCACGGCGCGGAAGCGTGCCGTGCACTCCTCCCCGGAGAGCAGCTCCCAGCCGTTGAAGGCGTCCACGAACACGTCGCCCGGAAGCCCCACCTGGGCGGGGCACTTCACGAGGAAATGGCCGGGGAACCCCACCCCCTGCAGGTCGAGGCCGAGCCGGCGCGCCACCTCGATGGTGAGGATGGAGAGGGTGATGGGGATGCCCAGGTGCCGCTCGACGACCTCGTTCAGGAACGAGTTGCGCGGGTCGTAGTAGGCCTCGTCGTTCCCGCGGTATCCCCGCGCGCGCAGCACGGTCCGGATGGCCTGGAGCACCCGCAAGGGCGGGCGCAGGTCGCCCACCTCGACGGCCACCGCCGCGGCGAGCTCGTCCAGCCGGGCCAGCGTCGGGGCGGGATCGAGGTCCGGGTACTCCTCGGCGGCGATGGCGAGCGCGGCCTCGTCGAGCGGGATCGGGTCCCGCTCGAGGAGGGCCTCGAAGCGCGCGCGCGCCAGTCCTTGCGTCCTCGTCATCCGCTCACCCGGGCCGCCACGTCCTCGTAGAAGCGCCGCTCGCCGCGTGCGAGCGCGAGGGCCTGCTCGGCCACCTCCGCCGGCGCGCCTGCGCCGGGTTCCGAGGAGAGATCCTTGAACGAAGTCGCGAGCCGAGTCCAGCCGGCCGCCAGTTCCTCCATCCGGGTCCCGAGACCGAGGGACGCGATGGCGGGGTGGTGCGCGGCGGCCTCGTGGAGGAACCGGGCGTAGAGCAGGCGGAAGTTCCCGCCCCCGGTGCCCCGCCTCTCGATGCTCTGGTAGGCGAAGCGGAAGATCCAGGCACGGTCGGCCTCGTCGCGGGCCTGCTCGTGCCAGCGGGGCACGTCGGCGGCGAAGCGCTCCAGCGCCGAGATTCCGGCGTAGCCGTCCTGACCCAGGAGGACGTGACGGGCCTGCCGGCGGAGGGCGTCGGCCACGGCGTCGCGCCAGCGGACCGGCGCGCGCGGGGCCCCGATCTCCAGCCAGAGACGCCCCGTGAACCCGAGCGGTTGTCCGTCGGAGGCGCGCGCCCGTTCCAGGTCGTCGAGCGAGATGGTCTGCAGTTCCTCCCGCTCGGTGTCGGCGAGGAAGGCCACTCCCCTCCCCTCGTCGTGGCCGGCGAGGACGACGCGGTGCCCGTTGAACGGCGAGCTCGTCCGCCAGTACGGGAGGAAGCGGAGGTCGGTGGAGAGGATGGGGGCGATTCCGCGGTCGAGGGCGGCGCGGACGCCGGCCCAGGCGGGGGCCGGGTCCTGCTCGGTGCGGATGGCGACCGGGGCGCCCACCACCTCGCAGGCCGTCACCTCGAGGGGCCACTGCCGGCCGATGACGATCCGGGTGGGCGAGAGGAGCGGCGAGTCCAGGTAGTAGCAGCCGAGCCCCGCTCCCAGGCCGAAGGCCATGGCCTCGGAGAGGTCGAGCCCCTGGTGGCGGAGCGCGTCGGCGAGGGCCGTCGAGCCGCAGTGGACGCCGGGGCGGTGCCGGAAGCCGGGAAGGAGCACCGGGGGAACATACGGGCCGGCGGAAGCCCGCGCCAACCGGCCCTTTCCCGTCGATTCGGGAGTCGCACCGCGGGCGTTGACATCGACGGCCGCGGCGTCTAGTCTGCCCGCCCTGCCATTCCCCAGTAGCTCAGTTGGCAGAGCAGGTGACTGTTAATCACCGGGTCCGAGGTTCAAGTCCTCGCTGGGGAGCCATCTCCGGCGCCGCCTTCAGGCGGCGCAACGATCGACGAAGGCCCCGGAGGGAAACCTCCGGGGCCGTTTTCTTCCTGGGGTCTTCGCTGCCCGCCGGATCGTGGTCGGGGCTACCCCTGTCCGGCCAGGTCGATGGCGATGGCCAGGACCAGCTGGTCTTACCGGCCCCGGAGGTCGTGTGCGTACTCGCTCACCGGTCTCGCCACGATGGTGGGCTCCATCTTTGGGTCAGAGCGCGCGCATTCCACGGAGACCACCGTGTGGCCGTCCACCAGGATCGTCAGGATGTCCGCGTCCTGCTCGGGGACGCAGCGGATGACGTGTGCCGTCCGATGGCCCGGGAACTCCCTCGCGAGGGCGGCGCGAATGCGACCGTGCGCCGGGGACTCCGCGAGGTCCCGACTGGACGCCAGGAGCCGAACCCGGACCTTCTCCTCGGTGAGGCTGCCCTTGAGCGTCCTTGGGCGCATCAGTCCTTCGGGGGTCCGCCCAGGACCTCGATGAGAGTCATCGAGGGTGGTCCCCCTCCTCCGAAGACGTCCGAGGCGAAGTCCTGGGGCGTGGCCCAGATGGTGCCTCTCAGCGGATACCACGCGACCTCTTCGCTCGATCCGCGGAAGACCTGCACGGGACCCCTTGCGACCGCTTCGGCGAGGTAGGCGCCGAGCATGGCCCGGCACGCCATCGCCGTCGGCTTGTCGTCGAAGTCGTATTCCGCGACGTAGGTGAAATCGCCGTCGCAGCCGCACCGCCCCGCCCCTGCCGAGTCGACGTGGGGCAATCGGAAGCGCGCCCTCAGGTCAGGCCACTCGCCCACCTCCTCCACGACGAAGCCGAGCTCGCTCGCTTCCGCCCGAACGAGTGGAAGTGGGGCGGCAGACGCGATGTACAGGTGCGAGCACACGGTCGGGGCCTGGCCACCAGGGAGGTCGTCATCATGACTCTCGTCTGGGGCAGCGCCGCAGGAAGCCAGGCCTTACAACCGGGAGCGGGTCCTCTCCGATGGCTTCTCCGGTGCCAGCCCTCGAGACGCTCCGCGTCCTGCTTCGCCCCTTGGTCATCGAAGACGCGATCCAGGCCCAGGCGCTCTTTCCCCGGTGGGAGATCGTCCGCTACCTGGACGCGGTCGTTCCCTGGCCCTACCCGGCCGATGGCGCCCGGACCTTCTACGAGACGGTCGTCCTGCCGGCGATGGAGCGTGGCGAGGCCTGGCACTGGTCCATCCGACTCCGGGACGCGCCAGACGAGCTCGTCGGCACCATCAACCTGAAGCGCGGCGAACGGGAGAACCGGGGGTTCTGGGTCGCCCTGCCATGGCAGCGTCGGGGCATCGCGACGGAGGCCTGTGCCGCCGTGAACGACTTCTGGTTCGACGTTCTGGGATTCTCCGTGCTCCGGGTGGGCAAGGCGATCGCGAACGAGGCGTCGCGACGGATCTCGGCTCGCCAGGGCATGCGACTCGTCGGGACGGAGCTGCGCGATCTCGTGTCCGGTCGCCAGCCGGGCGAGATCTGGGAGATCTC
>DAOMFN010000105.1:0-6508 GCA_035429785.1 Anaeromyxobacteraceae bacterium | reverse complement strand
CCAACCCGACCGAGGCCGAGGTCCTGCTGGCGGCGGCCGGCGACCGGGAGGCCTTTGCCCGGCTCGTCACCGCCACCCGGTCGCTCGTCTCCTCCATCGCGCTCTGCGAGCTCCGCGACGTCGAGGCCGCCCGCGACGTGGCCCAGGACGTCTACCTCCAGGTGTGGGACGACCTCCACGCGCTGCGCAACCCTTCGAGCTTCCTGCCGTTCCTCCGGCAGGTGACGCGGTTGCGCGCCCGCCGGGTCGCCGAGCGGCGGGGGCGCGAGCTCGTAGGCCCCGACGCCGACGCAGCGCTGGCGGGTGCGGTCGACCCGGCGCTCGACCCGCGGACGAGCCTGCTCCGGGAGGAGCAGGCGAACGTCGTCCGGGAGGCGCTCGAGTCCCTGCCGGAGGACGCCCGCGAGACGCTCACCCTCTACTACCTGGAGGGGCACTCGGCGGCGCAGGTGGCTCGACTCCTGGGCCTCTCCGAGCAGGCGGTGTACCAGCGCCTCTCCCGTGCGCGCGCCCATCTCCGGGCCGACCTTCTCGCCCGTCTCGGCGACACGCTGACCGCCGCGGCTCCCGGAGCGGCCTTCACCGCCGCGGTCCTGGGAGCGCTGCCGTCCCCCGCGGCGGCACAGGGCGGTGGGGCGGCGATGGCCGCTGCGGCCTCCAGCGTGGCGGGAAAGGCGACCGCCGTGGGAGGGCTCGTCACCGCCCTCGTCCTCGTGCTCGTCCTCGGGTCGATCACGAGGTCCGGACCGCCCGCAGGGCAGGGTGGGGGCGGGAACATCGCCCGCCCCGTGGCGCCCGTCACCCGGGACGATTCCCGGCCGGAGCCTGCGGCCGACGAGGCTCCGCTGACGAGCGGTCTCGACGTCCGCGTGACCGGGCCGGGGGACGCTCCGCTCGCCGGGGCGGAGGTCCGGCTCTACCGGCGCGTCCCCGTCGACGCGGGCACGGGCCGCCCGGCCTGGCAGGTCACACGGACGGTGAAGACCGGCGCGGACGGGAGGATCCGGCTGCCTGCGGATCCCGGGGCCTGGCTGGTCACCGGCCGCTCGGCCGGGTTCGCCCCGGGCCAGGTGGAGTTGGTGCACCCCTCCGGAGTCGACTTCACCGTGGTGGAGGTCGCGCTCGCGCCGCGGGCCACGCTCCCGGGCCGGGTCGTGGCCCGTCCATCCGGTGAGGCGGTCCCGCTCGCGGCGATCTGGCTGGAGCGGGAGTCGTCGCTCGGACCCGACGCGGCCAACTTCCCGATCGAGGAGCGGTTCGGGGCCACGGCCGGCCCCCGCGGAGAGTTCGCGGTGGGAGGGCTCGCGCCCGGACGGTACCGGCTCGTGGCCGAGGCGGCGGGCCACGCCCGCACCGTCCTCCGCCAGGTGGCCGTGCCGCGTCCGTCGCCGCTCGTCGTCGAGCTCGGAGCCGCCGGCGTGATCGAGGGGATGGTCCGGCAGGCCGACGGCCGGCCTGCCTCCGGTGCCGAGGTGTCGTTCATCGGCGGTTCGGAGCTGGTCACGGTGACGGCGGGTCCGAGAGGCGGGTACTCCGCCGAGGTGGTGCCGGCGAGCTACCGGGTGGTCGCGGTGCGGGGGCGGGAGACCGGGGCGTTCCCGTCCCTCGTCTCCGTCACCGCGGGTGGAACGGCCACCGCCGACGTGCAACTGGGACAGGGCGCCGTCGTGGCCGGCCGCGCCATGGACGGGGCCGGGGCGCCGGTGGCCGGCGCCCAGGCGGTGCTCACCGCAGGCGGGGCCTACGGTGAGCTGGGCCGGGCCCTCTCCGGTCCGGATGGGCGGTTCGAGATCGGTCCGCTGCCGGGAGGGGAGTGCGATCTCGACGTCGTCGCCGACGGCCATTCACCGGCGTCCCGGAGCGGGCTCGTGGTCCTCCCCGGGCAGCGCTTCGAGATCGACGTCCGCCTCGACGGCGTGGGGTCGGTGGAGGGCGTGGTCTGCGACCAGGATGGTGCGCCCATCCCCGGGGCGCGGGTCACCGGAGGGAAGATGTGGGGCGGCGCGATGGGCAGCGTGCCGGCCGAGGCCGTCGCCGGGGCCGACGGGCGCTACCTACTGCCGGCGCTGGAGGTGGGGGTGGCGAGCATCCGGGCGCGGCGCCCCGGCGTGAGGACCGGGGACGGCCGGCCCGTGACCATCGAGGCCGGGCGCCGGTCCACGGCCGACTTCGTCCTGCCGGCCACCGGCGTTCTCGAGGGGGAGGTGCGGTTCGCGGACGGCCGCCCCGCCGACGGGAGCGTGCGGGTGCAGGTCGCGCGCGACGCGCCCATGATCCGCAGGGAGGACATGGTGCGGGTGGAGGTCGGCGCCGACGGGCGCTACGGCATCGACCTGCCTGCCGGGGAGTACCGGGCCTTCGCGGTGCACGACCGGATCGTCGACCCGGGGAAGTGGCTGAAGGCGAAGGTGGTGGAGGGGGAGACCGCCCGGCTCGACCTCGTCACCGGGATGGAGGGCGACGACCCGGCCGCTGTCGCGGTCGAGGTGCGGGAGCCCGGAGGCGCTCCGGCCGCACACGCCCGGGTGGGCGTCGCCGGGTCGGGCTTCCAGATGCAGGTGGGCGCGGACGAGACCGGCCGCGTCCGCGTGAGGCGTGCTCCGGGCGGCGGTCCCACCACCATCGAGGCCTCGAACGGCGGGCGGGTCGCCCCACCGGTGGAGGTGGCCGACGGCGTGAAGGACCTGGTGATCGATCTCCGCGCGGCGGCCTCGGTGCGGGGGCGGGTCGTCGCCGCGGGCGGTGCTGGAGTTGCGGGCTTCACCCTCGACGTCGAGACCGCGGACGCGCAGCCCTTCCGGCTGGGCCAGAGCACGCGTCGAATCTTCGGCGGCGATCGCTTCGAGCTCTCCGATCTCCCGGCGAAGGCGCTGCGGCTCGTCGCGACCACTCCGGACGGCAGGGTGGGGGAGGTCGCGCTGTCCCCGTCCCCGGGGGAGGCGGTGCTGCGGGACATCGCGGTGCAGCCCGGCGGCGTCATCCGGGTCCGTCCGGTGGGGCCGGACGGCCGTCCCGTCGACGGCGCCTACGTGATCATCGGCTCGCGCATGGTCGACACGGCCATGGACGGCATCTTCTACGCGGGGGGCGGGTCGAAGGGCGGCGGCGACCGCGGCGCCCTGCCCCCGGGCACGGTGGTGGTGGAGGACGTGGCGGCCGGCAGGCGCACGATCCGGGTCGGGGCCCGGTCGCATCACGAGGTGGTCGTGGAGGTGGACGTCGCGCCGGGCCAGGTGATCGACCTGGGGACGGTGCAGGTCGCGCCGGTGGAGGGGACGGCGAGGTAGGGAAGCCACGCAACGTGCAACCTTCGGGGTTGCATCGGGTGCGCCATGCCGAGCAGCGAGGCCCGCCACCCCCGGGGGAGCGGCAGGCCCAGCGTGTCCGACGCGCCGCTCAGTCCTCGAAGCAGTAGAGCGCCGCGATCCAGGCGTCGCATGAGACGAACTGGAAGTACGACCAGTCCGACAGCCCGATGATCGCCACCCCGATCTCGCCGAGGGCGCCGCTTCCCGCCTTCCAGTCCCCGCAGTGCCTGCCGGTCGAGAGCCCGCGCTCTCCCGTTCCCGTCCATGCCGTCCAGTGAGAAACCGGGTCGTTCAGCCCTCCGACCGGGCGACCGTTCTCGTCCACGGAGATCGGGGCGAAGAGGGCGCCCGACGCGAGAGCGGCACGGTTCCCGGCGACCGGTGCACCGTCCACACGGATCCACGGGCCATCCGTGGTCAGGCGGTCCACGGCGTTCCGGCTGGTGTCCGACAGGAAGGCCTTGAAGCTCGAAGCCCGAGGGAGCCCGGCCCGTGTCGCAGCGGCCTGACAGATCGCGTCGCCCGCTGGGATTCCTTCCCGCCCCCCGGCGTCGGTCCACCCCGACAGCTGTCCCGTTCCGGACCGGCTGGTCACGAACACCACCTTCCCGGCTTGGGCGAACGGCTCCAGCGCGGCCCCGTTGCCCGGGGCGACCTCGAGGCACGCGAGCGCGTGAGTCCCCGCGCAGTCGACCCCGGCGTAGTCGGTCCAGTAGGACATCACTCCCCCGACGACTCCGCCCATCGGGCTCGCGGGCGGGAAGGAGGCAGACCAGTTCGCGCAGGGCGGCGATCCGACGAGGTTCAGGGTGCCGTCCGGAAGCGTCGCAGTGAGGACGCGGGTCGCGTCGGCCACCGGCCGGCCGGTCTCGTCGAGGCGGAGAGGGAGGATCGTCCGGCCTGCCGAGAGTTCCTCGAGAACTGGCGCGAACGGGAGTCCGTCCATGCCGATCCAGGGCCCTGCGGTCGTGGGCGTCCCGGCCGAGCAGCCGGAGGAGCGCTTCCCAGAAAGCCCTTGCACCCGGCACCAGGCGTCGTCGTTGGCGTCAGAGAGCCAGGCGACGTAGCGGCCAGGCAGCCGCGCCGAGGCGGCGAGCCTCGTGCAGACTGCGTCGGCGCCCACGAGCCCCGAGGCCCCGCCTGATTCCAGCCACGTGGCCAGGTTGCCATTGCCCTTGCGGCTCGAAACGAAGGCGATGCGCTGTGGCCTCACGGTCAGGGCGGCATCTCCGGCGACCGCTCCGGACTCGGCCCGAACACCGGTCGTGCCACCGGATGGCCCCCCTGCGATGAGGCCCGGAGCGACGACGGAGGCGATGCCGGAGTCTCCCACCGACCATGCCACGGATGCGGTCACGTCCTGGATCGAGCCGTCGGTCATCGTCCCGGCGGCCTGGTACTGCTGCCTGCCGCCTCGAACGAGAGTCGCCGTGGCGGGAGTGATCGCGATGCTCACGGGAATGGGGGGCCCCACCGTGAGGGTCGCCTTGCCGCTCACACCAGCAGCGGCCGCGACGATGTCCACGACCCCCCCGCCCCGACCGCTGGCGACTCCTGCCGCATCGACCGTGGCAATGGAGCCGTTCGTCGTGGACCAGGCCACCGTGCCGCTCACCGGAGTCGTGGTCCCGTCGGTCATCGTGAAGGATGACGCCAGGAAGGTCCGCGTCAGTCCCTTGGGAACCGTCGCCGATGCCGGTTCCACGTTCACGCTCACTGGAATCGCGGGGCCCACGTCGAGGACGACGGTCCCCGTCACTCCCGAGAGCTGCGCGGATATCGTGGTGGAACCCACGCCGGTTCCAAGCGCCCTGCCGGCAGAGGTGATCGTCGCTATGGCAGGGTCGGACGACGTCCACGTGGCCTGGGATGTCACGTCGCCCGACGTGCCGTCGGAATACGTGCCCCTGGCAGACAGGATGGCGGTGGTTCCCTTGGGCGCCGGCGCTCCGATCTGGTGGACTGCAATGGTCGACAACGTGGGCGGCGGGGAACCGCTGCTGCCACCGCAGGCGGCGATCCCGGCGGCGAGAGCCAGGAACGGGAGGTGAATGGGGGAGATTCTCACGGGGCTCCTTGTGGGTTCTTGGTGTGGGGCGCTCAGGCACCCAGAAAGAGAGACGAGCGATGTACCCGGATGTGACAGGATACTGACCGTAAAGTCGTGAACCCCGCCAGACGGCATCGCGACCGGTTGGTACCCTCGGTCGCGCCGCCTCGAGACTGCTCGAGGGAGGCTCGACCGCCCGGCCTGGCTGAGATTGCCGGCCCCGTCCGGCGCGGAGCCGCACTCACGTCGGCCCGAAGTGCACGCCCTTCCTGGGAGGCGCACCCGACTCGATGGCCTTCCGGAGACGGGCAGCCTCCATGGAAAGCGGGAAGCCGGCGTCGGCGCCCTCCAGCAGTCGCTCGGTCTGCTCAACGAACTGGAGTGCCTCGTCCCTGCGTCCAAGTCGCCACGCGGCCTCCGCGGAGACGAGGAGGGAGCGGCCGTAGGTCCAGCCACGCGCGGGGCCGATGGGAACCCGCCTCCGGAATCTTGCCGCCGCCGCCAGCGCCTCGGAGGGATCCTCCTCGCGTGCCACCTCGGCGAGCAGGTAGGCCGGCGACAACATCTCGTTTGGACGCGGATGGGCACGCTCCATGGCCGACAGGATGGCGACCGCGTGCGGCACGTCCCCGTCCTTCCAGGCCGCGAGCGCCTCGACCTCTGCCGCGGCTTCCGAGCCCTTCGGAAGGAGCCCGGCCACGTCCCGCACGTCGGCGACCTCGCCCAGGAGAGCGAGCTGAATCCCCGCGATCTGGCGGTGCCCAGGGGGTGCGCTCGACAGCTTGCGAACCTCGGCTCGCAGTCGAGGGAGGCGTCGGTCACCAGCCGCGAGCGATGCTTTGATCATCGCGAGGTCGATCGGCCCGAGTCCCTGGATCTCCGGCGGCGGTGCATCCGCGAGGGCCTGGGCCTCTCTCGAGCGCCCGCGCTTGGACGCCAGGATGATCCGGTGGAAGTAGGCGCCCGCGTTGTCCGGCTCGGCGGCGAGGAGCGACCTGGCGAGTGCGTCGGCCTCGTCCATGCGATTCGCTGCGGCGAGGGCATCGAGAAGCAGGTAGCCACCGGCGAGGCCCGGTTGCGTCTCCTGGGCCCGACGGGCGAGGTCCACCGCCCGGTCGTTGCGTCCGAGCCAGGTCTCCCCCCGGACGAT
>DAOMFN010000104.1:0-6570 GCA_035429785.1 Anaeromyxobacteraceae bacterium | reverse complement strand
GCCGCGTTGTAGGCGGCCCCCTTCGAGTTGTCGTTGCCCGCTCCCACGATGGTGAAGGAGTGGACCGCGCCGCCGTACTTCACGAGCTGCCAGTCGACGCCGTTCGACCGCAGCTCCTGCTCGAAGGCCTTCAGGTCGGCCTCGGAGACGAACGGGTCGTCGGCCCCGTGCAGCGCGAGGACCTTTCCCTTGATGTTCTTCCCGTCGGCCGGGGTCGGGCTGTCGAGCCCGCCGTGGAAGGAGACCACGCCGACCACCTTCGCCCCGGCCCGGGCCAGCTCGAGGACGGTCGTGCCCCCGAAGCAGTAGCCGATGGCGGCGATGCGGGTCGGGTCGACGTTGGGCTGGCGCGCCAGCTCGTCGAACCCGGCCATGACCCGGGCCCGGAGCAGCGCGCGATCGGCCTTGTACTTGCCGGCCAGCGGCGCGGCCTCCTTCCCGCTCGCCGGGCGCACGCCCTTCCCGTAGACGTCGGCCGCGAAGGCGACGTAGCCCATCCGGGCCAGCTGCTCGGCCCGCTTGCGGGTGTCGGCGGAGACCCCCAGCCAGTCGTGGACCACGAGCACGCCCGGCTTCCGCGCGGGCCCGCCCGCCTCGTAGGCCAGGAAGCCCTCGAGGACGGTGTCCCCCTGCTTGTACTCCACGGTCCTCGTGACGATCTCGGCGCGGGCGGTGGTCACGAGAAGCCCCAGCGCCGCGGCGACGGCGAATCGGAGTGCGTGCACGGTCTCATCCTTCCTTTCCCTTCGGTCGGGCGACCACGGGGCCCCCGGGCCCCGCGGTACCCCTTGATAGCCGGGGGGAGTGGACGCCGCATCGCCGGGCGCTACACTCGGGCGCCCGTGGCGTCCGACTCCCTCGCCGCACTGCGATTCGCCGAGTACCGCGCCTACCTCGGCGCCATGGCGGCGGTGTTCGCCGCGACCCAGATCCAGACGGCGGTCCTGGGCTGGCAGGTCTACGACCTCACCGGGGACCCGCTGGCCCTCGGGTTCGTGGGCCTCGCCGAGGCCGTGCCCTTCCTCTCCCTCACGCTCCTGGGGGGCTGGGCCTCCGACCGGGTGGACCGGCGGCTCGTCTCGCTCGCGAGCCTGCTCGTCATCGCCGGCAGCGGCGCGTGGCTGCTCGCCTGGAGCGCGGCGCCGGGCCCCTCGCCCCTCCCCCTCTACGGCGCGCAGGCGCTGGCCGGCCTGGGCCGGGCCTTCTTCCGCCCCGCCGCCGCCTCGCTCGGCACCGAGCTCCTCCCGCGCGAGCACTACCAGAACGCCGCCCCCTGGCGCTCCTCCATCTTCCACACCACGATGATCGTCGGGCCGGCCGCCGGCGGGGCCCTCATCGCGCTGGGCGGCCCGCGCCTGGCCTACGCGGTGGAGATGGCGCTCCTCGGCGTCGGTCTCGCCGCGCTCCTCGCGGTCCGGCCGCGTCCGCGTCCCCCCGCGCCCCGGCGCCACCCGCTCGCGGAGATCGCCGAGGGGGTCCGCTTCGTCTTCCGCGAGCCGCTCCTGCTCGGCCCGCTCAGCCTCGACCTCTTCGCGGTCCTCTTCGGCGGCGCGACCGCCCTGCTCCCGGTCTTCGCGCGCGACGTGCTCCACGTGGGCGAGGTGGGATTCGGGATCCTGCGCGCCGCCCCGGCGGTGGGCTCGGTGGCCACCTCGCTCGCGCTCACCCGCGTCGGCCACTTCGAGCGGGCGGGGCGCGCCATGCTCGGCTCCGTGGCCCTCTTCGGCGTCACCTGGATCGCCTTCGCCCTGTCCCGCTCCTACTGGCTCTCCGCGGCCATCCTCGTCGCCGGCGGCGCGCTCGACGCCGTCTCGGTGGTGCTCCGGAGCACGCTCGTCCAGACCTACACCCCGCAGGAGATGATGGGGCGGGTCTCCTCCGTGAACAGCCTCTTCATCGGCTCGTCCAACGAGCTCGGCGCCTTCGAGAGCGGGCTGGCGGCGCGGCTGCTCGGCACGGTGCCGTCGGTGATCTTCGGCGGCACGATGACCCTCGTCACCGTCGGCCTCGTCGCCTGGAAGGCTCCGCGCCTGCGCCGCCTCGGCCGGATCGCCTAGACTCCGCCCATGCCCCGGCTGCCCTTCCAGGTCCCGAGCCGCCTGCCGCACGTGGGGACCACCATCTTCACGGTGATGTCCCGGCTGGCGGCCGGGTGCGGGGCCATCAACCTCTCGCAGGGGTACCCGGACTTCTCCGCCCCCCCGGAGCTCTTCGACCACGTGCTCCGCCACATGCGGGCGGGCGAGAACCAGTACGCCCCCATGGCCGGCGTCCCGGCGCTCCGCGAGGCCCTCTGCGCCAAGGCGGAGGCGCTGTACGGCACCCGCTACGACCCGGAGCACGAGGTCACGGTCACGGCCGGCGGCACCCAGGCCATCTTCACCGCCGTCACCGCGCTCGTGCGCCCGGGGGACGAGGTGGTGGTCCTCGAGCCGGTGTACGACTCCTACGCCCCGGCGGTCGAGCTGGCGGGCGGCACGGTGCGCCGCGCGCGGCTCGCGCCCCCCGCCTTCCGCCCCGACTGGTCGGAGGTCCGCGCGCTCGTGGGACCCCGGACGCGGATGATCCTGCTCAACTCGCCCCACAACCCCACCGGCGCGGTGCTCGACGCGGCGGACCTCGACGCGCTCGCCGCCCTCGTCCGCGACACCGGCATCGTGGTGACGAGCGACGAGGTCTACGAGCACATGGTCTACGACGGCCCGCGCCACGAGAGCGTCTCGCGCCACCCGGAGCTGGCCTCGCGATCCTTCGTCGTCGGGTCCTTCGGGAAGACCTTCCACGTGACCGGCTGGAAGGTGGGCTGGGCGCTCGCCCCGCGGGCCCTCATGGAGGAGTTCCGCAAGGTCCACCAGTTCGTGACCTTCACGGTGAACACGCCGGTGCAGCTCGGGCTCGCCGACTGGATGGACGACCCGCGACGCTGGCTCGACCTGCCCGCCTTCTACCAGCGGAAGCGGGACCTCTTCCGGGAGGGGCTGGGAGCGACGCGGCTCGTCCCGCTCCCCTGCGCCGGGACCTACTTCCAGCTCGTGGACACCTCCCGCGTCTCCGACGAGCCCGACACCGTCCTCGCCGAGCGGCTCACGCGGGAGGTCGGCGTGGCCTCCATCCCGGTCTCGGCGTTCCACGCCGACGGCCGCCAGGAGCGGCTGCTCCGCTTCTGCTTCGCGAAGTCGGACGAGACGCTCCTGCGGGCCTGCGAGCGGCTGGCCCGGGCCTGAGGGGGCCCATGCGCGACACCACACCCGACCTGAACGACATGCGGATCTTCGCCGCCGTGGGGACGGCGCGGAGCTTCACCGGCGCCGGCCAGAAGCTCGGCGTTCCCAAGGCCACCGTCAGCCGCCGGATCCGGGCGCTCGAGCACCGGCTCGGCGTCCGGCTGCTCGTGCGGACCACGCGCACGGTCTCCCTCACCGACGCCGGCCGGGCCTTCCTGGAGCGCTGCCTGCGCATCGAGGAGGAGGTCTCCGACGCCGAGGCCGCCGTCCGCAGGCTGGGGAGCGGGCCGCGGGGAACGCTCCGGGTGACCGCGCCCTTCTCCCTGTGCCGGGTCCTCGTGCTCCCCTTCCTGCCCGAGTTCCTCCGGCAGTACCCCGAGGTCCGGGTGGCGCTCACGCTGCGCAACGAGCCCGAGGACCTGGTGGGGCGGGGGGCGGAGGTGGCCCTCACCCCGTGGCCGGTCCGCTCCGGCGGCCACGCCACCCGGCTCCTCGGGTCGATGCCGACGCGGCTCTACGCCAGCCCGGCGTATCTGGAGGCCCGCGGGACGCCGTCCGCCCCGCACGACCTCTCGCAGCACCCCACGCTCCTCTACGCCGGCGGCGGAGGCTCCCCGCGCAAGTCCTGGACGCTCACCCGCGGGCCGCGCACCGAGACCATCCCGCTCTTCCCGGCCCTCGTGTGCAACGACCAGACGCCGCTCCAGGCCGCGGCGCTGGCGGGCGCGGGGATCGTCCTCTCCACGCGGCTCCTCGCCGAGGACGCGGTTCGCTCGGGGGCCCTCGTCCCGGTGCTCCCGGAGTGGCGGGGACCGTCGGTCGAGGTCCGGGTCGTCTTCCCCTCCCGGAGCGGCCTGTTCCCGAGGGCCCGCGCCTTCGTCGACCTCCTCGTCCGGAGGGCCGGGCCGCTGATCGAGCGGGCCGAGGAGATGGCCGGCGCGGAGGGAGAGCCCGTGGCCCGCACCCGGAGGAAGCCGTGACGGCGCTCCTCCTTGCGGCCCTGCTCGTCGCGGCGCCGCCCGCGCCCACGCACGCGCCCACGCTCGCGCTGACCGTGAGCGGGGGCGTCTCGCTCGGCGCCTACCAGGCGGGATACCTCCACTACTCCATGGCCGTCCGGCAGGCGAACCCGTGGATCTACCGGCTCGCCATCGCCACCGGCGCCTCCGCGGGCAGCGTGAACGCGCTCCTCTCCCTGCAGGCCCACTGCGGTGGCCCGGCCGCCGACCCGCGCGAGGGGCTGTTCTACCGGGTGTGGATCCCGATGGGGCTGCGTCAGCTCCACCAGCCGGGGGCGGCGAGCCCGGTCGCCGCGTTCTCGCAGGAGTCGTTCGCGGGCGTGGGGGCGATGGTCGAGGAGGAGCTCCGCAAGGGGCTGCCGGAGTCCTGCGACGTGGTCCTCGGCGTCGTGGCGTCGCGGCTCGACCCGCGGCTCGTCGACGCCGCCGACGGCCGGCTCCGCGTGCCCTCCACCGTGGAGCACTTCGTGCTCCGCATCCAGGGGCGCGGACCCGGGCGGCTCCCCCGCATCACGAACTACGTGGACCGCGACTCGCCGGAGGAGCAGGCGCTCCTGCCGGAGGACGCCGCGGGCGAGGTGCCCTTCGCGCACCTCCTCGACGCGGTCATCGCCTCCACCTCCTTCCCGGTGGCCTTCCCCCCGCGCACGGTGCGCCACTGCATGGTCCGGACCCGCGGCGCGGCTCCCCCGCTCTGCCCGGAGTCCCGGGCCGAGGCGGCCCCCTTCGTGGACGGCGGCGTCTTCGACAACGCACCGCTTCGGCTCGCCGCCACCGTCGCGGCCGGCGGCCTCGCCCACGGACCGGGGCGCACCCTGCGCTGGCGCGATTCCCCGCGCCTCACCGACGGCCGTGAGCCCCCCTCGGGCGTGGCCTTCGCCTTCGTCGCCGCCGACGCGGCCGCCTTCCCCGACCAGCCGGCCCGCCAGAAGGGCGCCGACGCATCGCTCCTGCCCCTCCTTGCGGAGCAGGTCGGCGGCTTCGTGAACAGCGCCCGGTCGCGGGAGCTCGTCCAGCTCATCCAGGAGTTCCCCACCGCGGCCGAGGAGCTCGTCTACCCCCGGCGCCACCTCCCCGCGGCCAGCTCCCCCATGTTCGCCTTCTTCGGCTTCCTCGATCAGGGCTTCCGGGAGTTCGACTTCGCGCTCGGGATGGTGGAGGCCCGCCGGCAGTTCACGGAGTTCGTGCTGCCCCGCCTTCCCGAGGAGGCGAGGCGCGCCGCGGTCTTCCCGGAGGACGCGGCGGCGGCCCGGGCGTCGCCGGGCGGCTGGCAGGAGTTCGCGTGCCTCCTCGCCGTGTCGGGACAGCGCGGCGACCTGGCCACCGCCTGCGCCGGGGAGGCGCTCGCCCGCACCCGGATCCTGGCCCAGGTCTCCCTCGACCGGCTCTGGGATCGCTGCCGGCCGGGCTCCACCTGGGAGCCGCCTCCCGGCCAGTTCCCGGCCTGCGACGCGGCGCGGGACGGCAAGCCGCCCCCGCGCGTCCCCGGCGTCGCGGGCAATCCCGACTGGCGCCTCGCGGAGGGCGAGGCGGAGTCCACGCAGGTCACCCGGCTCCTCGCGGCGTACGGGTACCCGTGGACCGACGCGGCCGTGCCGCCCGGAGCCACCCCCGATCAGGCTCTCGCCGCACTGCGGGGCGAGCTCCTCGGCGTGGCCGAGAGCCTGGCCGCGGCCCAGCCCAGGCTGGGCGAGCGCGTCACCGTGGGAGCCGCCGGGCGCGTCGCCGCCGACCTGTTCTTCTACCTGCCCCCGCGGGCGACCGGCTGGCTCACCCTGGGGCGCTCCCTGGAGGTCGGGGGCGACTGGGCGGTGCGCGAGCTCTCCTGGTTCCGGCTCACCGCGGCCGTGGAGGTGCTGAACGTGCTCGCCTCCCTGGGCTCGAACCCTCCCCCGATCGCCTTCGTCCCCGTCGTGGGCGCCGTCGCCATGCCCCGCTCGCTCGGCTCGCCGCTCTTCCAGCCGTCCTTCCTGCTCCGCGGCGGCTGGGTGCTCTCGCCCCACGACTCCTTCGGCAGCGGGCCCTGCGAGGGGACCGACGCACTCACCGTGGGCGCGTGCACGCGGCCGGCGCTCGAGGCGGGAGCCGCCGCCGCCATCACGGGCGTCGTGCGGATCCAGCTCATGGCGGCGTGGTACCCACCCTCGTGGAAGGGGCCCGGCCTGTGGGCGCTCTTGCCGTCGCTCGGGATCCAGCTCGGGCTCTGACGGGGCCCGGCGCCGCGGGGCCCGCTCAGCCGGCGCCGAGGACGCGCTCCGCGCAGGCGTAGACGTTCAACCGGTCCCCCCGCGCGAAGCCGACGAGCCCGATCCCGGCGGCGCGGGCCA
>DAOMFN010000103.1:0-6593 GCA_035429785.1 Anaeromyxobacteraceae bacterium | reverse complement strand
ACCGCCCGCCGCTGCCGCTCCGGCGGCCGCCGCCGCGGATGCCGCGGCATCGGAGCCGTCCGGCGGAGGGGCGCGCTACGTCACCGACGGCTTCCAGGCGCCGCAGCTCGCCAGCAAGGGCTGCATCTCCGAGAACCTCCGGCTCCCGCCGTCGCTCGAGGGGGCCGTGCCCGACCTCGTCACGGCGCGGGTCGCGGTCTCGCAGGCGGGCAAGCCCACCACCGTGCAGGTGATGGGGCAGGTGGCGGACCCGCGCATCGCCGAGGCCGTCCGGCGAGCGGTCCAGGCCTGCGACTGGACCCCGGGGACCGACCCCCAGGGAAAGCCCGCGGCGCTCTGGGTGGTGGTCCCGATCCGGCTCACGCGCTGACGGCGCGCGCCGGCCCGCACCGCCTACCGCACCGGCAGGACCTTGCGCATCCTCACGTGGGGGACCCCCTCCTCGAGGAAGGTCTCGCCCTCGGCCACGTAGCCGCGCTTCCCGTAGAACGAGACGGCGGGCAGCTGGGAGTGGACCACGATCTCCCGGAGCCCGCGCAGCTCGGCCATCCGCTCGAGCGCGTCGAGGACCGCCGCGCCCACGCCCCCCTTGCGGTGGGACGCGGCCGTCGCCATCCGCCCCACCTGGCAGGTCCGGGCGTCGAGACGCACCGCGCGCCCCGTGCCCACGCAGGCGCCCTTCTCGTCGATGACCACGACGTGGTCGGCGTTGAAGTCGAACGCGTCCCGGTCCAGCGGGCGCGGGACGTTCTGCTCGACCTCGAACACCTGCCTGCGCAGCTCGTAGGCGAGGTCGCGGTCCTCGGTGGTGGACGCGAAGCGGACGGTGTAGGCCATGGGCCGATCCTTTAACCGAATCCGGGCCGGGGCCGCCAGAGGGGGTCCCGCGCCGGCGGGGGCGCGTCCGGCGCCCGGTCGTGCTACCACGTTCCCGTGCAGCCCTGGCAGACCGTCGACCGCGCCCGCGTGGAGGGGGGCACCGAGCTCGTGCTCGCCCGCCGGGGCGAGGAGTGGGTGGTGCGCAACGACGGGCGCGTCCTCATGTCGAGCCGCCAGCACGGCTCGGAGGACGCCCTGGCCGCGATGGCGCTCGCGGCGCTGCGCCGCCCCGGAGGCGCGCGCACGGTCCTCGTGGGAGGGCTCGGGCTCGGCTACACGCTGCGGGCCACGCTCGACCGGATCGGCCCGGACGCGCGGGCGGTGGTGGCGGAGATCTGCCCGGAGCTGGTGGAGTGGAACCGGGGACCGGTGGCCCACCTCGCCGGCCGTCCCCTGGAGGACCCGCGCACCCGCCTCCAGCTCGGCGACGTGGCGGCGCGCATCGCCGAGGCCCGGGGCGCCTTCGACGCCATCCTGCTCGACGTGGACAACAGCCCGTCGTCGATGGTGCTGGCCGGCAACGACCGGCTCTACGGCGCCCGCGGCGTGCGGGCCTGCGTGGACGCACTCTCGGCCGGCGGGGTGCTGGCGGTCTGGTCGGCCGGTCCCGACGCCGCCTACCTGGAACGGCTCGAGAAGGCGGGCCTGGAGTCCCGCGCCGTCACCGTCCCGGCCCGGGGGCCCGGCGCAGGGGGCGCCCGCCACGTCCTCTTCCTGGGAGTGAAGACGGGCGTCAGCCCTCGAGGCCCCGGAAGCGGCGAATCCCGAACGCCATCCCGAGGAGCCCCACCCCGAGGAGCACGCCGAGGGCCGGCGCCATCTCGGCGGCGGTGAACCCGCGCCAGGTGGCCCCCTCCAGCGCGAGGATGCCCCACTTCACCGGGGAGACGTGGCTCGCGGCCTGCATCCAGGACGGCATCACGAAGAGCGGGATCATGCCGCCGCCGATCATCGCGAGCGGCATGAGGATGGCCCAGCCGAGACCTCCTGCGGCCTGCTCGGTGCGGGCGATCACCGCCACCGCCATCATGATCCCGACGAAGCAGGCGGCGAGCGCCACGGCCGCGGCCGCGAGGAGGATCCACGAGGCCGGGCGGATGCCGAAGGCGGCCACGCCCAGGGAGAGGAGGAGCGCCTCGACCGCGAGGATGGCCGCGAAGCAGGCCAGCGCCTTCCCCGCCAGGACGTCGAGGCGGGAGAGGGGCGCGGTCTCGAGGCGGAGGAGCGTCCCCCGGGTCCGCTCGGTGACGAGCGAGAGCGAGAACCCCAGCGCGCTCCCGATGACGCCCCACAGGATCCCCTGCGGGAAGGTGAAGTCGAAGGCCGATCGCGGTCCGGCCTTCTCGCGCCGCACCTCGCGCCGCTCGATCTCGAGCGGCTTCCAGGCCGGACGCGCCGCGTCCTCTCCGCCCGACGGCGCGGGCCGGTCGAGCCAGGCGCGCAGCTCGCCGAGCAGGCGCTGCGTCGAGTCGCGCCCCTCCGAGGGCGGGGCCGACTCGAGGTCGGCGAGGGAGCGCCCGATCATGGCGCGGCCCCGCTCCGGGTCGGTGACGAGCTCCTGCATCCCCTGCATCGCGGCACCGGTGAGGATGCCCTCCAGCATGGCCCCCTCGGCGGCGCGCGCCGGATCGACCTCCAGGACCAGCCGCCGGGGCTCGCCGTGGAAGACCCGGTCGGCGGCCTCGCCGTAGCCGGCCGGCACGATCACCGCCGCGGACCGCTTCCCCTTGCGGACGAGCGCGGTGGCCTCCTCGCGGGTCGCCGGCGAGATCTCCAGCCCCGCGGTCCCGGAGAGGCGCGCCAGGAGCCGGGCCGACTCCGGCGTGCCGTCCTCGTCCACCACCGCGACCGGGATGCGCCCCTTCTCCCCGCCGCCGCCGAAGACGTAGCCGAAGAAGAGGGCCATGAGGACCGGCCAGCCGAGGGCGAAGAAGAGCGTCGACCGGCTCCGGGAGAGGAGGCGGAGGTCCTTCGCCGCGATGGCGAGGATGGCCGGGATCCGGGACGGGTTCACGGGTCGCGGAGCCTCCGGCCGGTGAGGGAGAGGAAGACCGCCTCGAGGTCGGCGCGCTCCACCCGGAAGTCGTCCACGCGCCCGTCGGCGAGGATCCGCGCCAGCGCGGCGGCCGGGTCGGGCGTGGCGAGGCGCCGCTCCACGCCTTCCCGCACGACGACCAGGGTCGGCTCGCCGCCGTGGGCCGCGACGAGCTCCGCCACGGTCCCGCTCGCGAGCACCGTGCCGTGGTCGACGATGGCGACGCGATCGCAGACCCGGGCGGCCTCGTCCATGTAGTGGGTCGTGTAGACCACCGCGCGCCCCGCTGCGCGGAGCGCGGCGACGCGCTCCAGGATGGCGTTCCGCGACTGGGGGTCCACGCCCACCGTCGGCTCGTCGAGGAGCACCACCTCCGGGTCGTGCACCAGCGCCGCGGCCAGGTTGAGCCGTCGCTTCATCCCCCCGGAGAGATCGCCGGTGCGATCCCGCCTCCGGTCGGAGAGGGCGGCGAAATCGAGCGCCCAGTCCACCCGCCGGGAGAGCGCGGGCCCGGAGAGCCCCTGGACGCGCCCGAAGAAGGCCAGGTTCTCGGCGGGCGTCAGCGCATCGTAGAGGGCGAGCGCCTGGGGCGCGACGCCGAGCAGCCGCCGGGCCTCCGGCCGCCGCGGCGAGCCGCGATCGCCGATCCGGACCTCCCCCCGGTCCGGCGCCAGCAACCCGACGGCCATGTGGATCGTGGTGGTCTTTCCTGCCCCGTTCGGGCCGAGGAGCCCCACCACCTCGCCCGGGCCGACATCCAGGGAGAGGCCGTCCACCGCCACCCGGTCGCCGAACCGCTTCGAGAGGTCGCGGAGGACGAGCACGCGGGCTCACTAACGGCGGCCTGCGGGCGCGGCAACGCGGTCGCGGCGCACGCAGCTTGTGCGCTTGTGTCGAACCGTTAACGCTCCGCCCCGCGTCCGCGGGTCTGGTACGGTCGGCGGAGGATGTCCGACGCTCCGCCCCGCATCCTCGTCGTGGACGACCTCGTCGAGCACCGGGAGCTGCTCTCGCAGGTGCTCCTCGACCTGGGTTACGACGTCGTCACCGCAGGTGACGGCGAGGGCGCGCTGGACGCGATCCGGACGGGGCCTCCTCCCTGCCTCGTGCTCGTGGACCTGTGGATGCCCGGGATGGGCGGCTCCGGGTTCCTCGGCGCCCTGCGCGCCGATCCGGACGCCGTGGTCGCCCGGACTCCCGTGGTGGTGATGACCGCCGATCCGGACGGTGCGGCGCTCCAGCTGCAGGCCACGCCCCCCGAGTTCCTGCTCGAGAAGCCCTTCGGGCTGCGGGAGCTGCGCCGCGTGGTGGTGCGCTTCTGCGGCCAGGGCGCGGCCTCCCACCGGATCTCCGGGCACCCCGCTCACGACCCGGCGTAGCCCGCGGCCCGGTAGACCACCCGTCCCGCCAGCTCCCGCAGGGCCTCGGTGCTGCGGTCGAGCGCGGTGGCACGCGGCAGGATGCTCCCCGGCCGGTCCCCCCACCGGCGATCCACCGGCAGCACGTCCACGGCGAGCCCGGCGCGCCGGAAGGCCGCCTCGGCCCGGGGCGCGTGCATGGCGCTCGTGACGAGGAGCAGCGAGGTCCAGCCCCGCTCCCGGACGATGCGGGCGCTGCGCTCGGCGTTCTCGCGGGTGTTGCGGCTGTCCCGCTCCAGCACGATGCGGTCGGGCGGGACGCCCAGCCGGTGGTAGAGGACCGCCATCCAGTCGGCCTCCACCGGCCCCTCGCCCTCGGGGCCGCCAGCGGAGAGCAGCAGGTTCCGGGCCCTGCCGGAGCGGACGAGCGCGTAGCCGGCGAGGACCCGGTCGCCTGCCGCGGAGAGCTCGATGTCGCCGCTCACCTGGGAGGCCGCCGGGTCGACCGCGCCGCCGAGCACGATGGCGGCGTCGTAGGTGAGGCCGGGCCTCGCGGTGCTCCGGGCCGGGGACTCGGCGAGCCGGGTGAGGAGGTTCGCCACCGGCTCGATCGAGAAGAGGTAGAGGACGGCGAGCGCGCCGGCCCCGAGCCAGGCCGCCGCCGGACGGCGCCGGGCCACCAGCGCGCCCGCCCCGAGGAGGAGCGACCAGGTGAGCGGCGCGAGGAGGAGGTCGAGCACCTTGGAGAGGGCGAAGAACACGCCGGGAGGATAGCCGTCCCGCCGGGCGCCGGTAAGATGTGGGACATGGGCCAATCCACTGGCGCCCTGGACGGGCGCTCCACCGGCGCCTTCCAGCGCTTCTTCCACTCCGAGGCGGCGGGGAGCGTCCTGCTCCTCCTCTTCACCGCCATCGCGCTGGCCTGGGCCAACTCCCCGTGGTCCGGCCTCTACGACCGCATGCTGCACGCCCCGATCGGCGTCTCGGTGGGAGGCTGGAGCTTCTCGATGTCCGCCGCGCACTGGGTGAACGACGGGCTCATGGCGGTCTTCTTCTTCGTCGTGGGGCTCGAGATCAAGCGCGAGATCCTGGTCGGGCAGCTCTCCACGTTCCGCAGCGCGCTGCTCCCGGTGGCCGCGGCGCTCGGCGGCCTCGTGGCCCCCGCGCTCATCTACGCCTCGCTGAACGCCGGGACGCCGGGCGCGCGCGGCTGGGGCGTGCCCATGGCCACCGACATCGCCTTCGCGCTCGGCGTGCTCGCGCTCGTGGGCCCGCGCGTGCCGGTCGGGCTCAAGGTCTTCCTCACCGCGCTCGCCATCGCCGACGACCTGGGCGCGGTGCTGGTCATCGCCGTCTTCTACACGGAGCGCGTGAGCCTCGCGGCGCTGGCGACGGAGGCGGCGCTGGTCGCGGCGCTCTTCCTCGCCATCCGGATGACGAGCCGCTGGTACGTGGTCTACACGCTGCTGGCGGTGGCGATCTGGGCGGCCATGCTCGCCTCCGGCGTCCACGCCACCGTGGCCGGGATCCTCGTGGCCATGGCGATCCCGGTGCGCGCCCGCATCGAGCCCGAGCGCTTCATCGAGACCGTCCGCAGCCGGATGGCCTACCTGGAACGGGGCGGGCTCACCCGCGACAGCATGGTGCGGGACCGCGAGCAGATGGCCGCCATCGAGAACGTCGCCAGCGCCACCCTCGACTTCCTGCCGGCGGGCTTCGCGCTGGAGCGCTACCTCCACCCGGTGACGGCCTTCGGCATCCTGCCGGTCTTCGCGCTCTTCAACGCCGGGGTGCGGCTCGACGGGCGGATCCAGGAGGCCGTGCTCCACCCCGTCAGCCTGGGCATCGTGCTCGGGCTCTTCTTCGGGAAGCAGGTGGGCATCACGCTGACCTCCCTCGTGGCGGTGAAGACCGGCCAGGCCGAGCTGCCGCCGGGGGTGACGCTCGCGCAGATCTACGGGGCGAGCATCCTCGGGGGCATCGGCTTCACGATGTCGATCTTCGTCGCCAGCCTGGCCTTCGCGGAGGGGCCGCTGCTCGCCGCGGCCAAGCTGGGCATCCTGGCCGCGTCCGCGATCTCCGGCGTGACCGGCTTCGTCGTGCTGAAGCTCATCCTCCGCCGGGCGCCGGCCGCGTGACGAACGAGCGGCCGGACGTCTGCGCCCCCTGCGGCGAGTGCTGCCGGACCCGCCCCGGGGCCGAGGATCCGGCCCCGTTCCTCCGCGCGGAGGATCCGGCCGGCGCGGTCGCCGCCGCGCTCGCGTCCGGCGACTGGGTGATCGCCCGCCACGCGGGGATGGCCTGGGAAGGGGGCGTTCCCC
>DAOMFN010000102.1:0-6611 GCA_035429785.1 Anaeromyxobacteraceae bacterium | reverse complement strand
GTGGCGCCCTGGGGGCCGGTGCTGCCCGAGCAGGCCGGCAGGCCGAGGCCCGCGGCGACCAGCACGGAGAGAGTCATGAGCTTCGACGTTCGCATGTGTACTGCCTCCTTGAGGCTTGCTTGACTGCTGGATGAAACGGGTTCTTGCACGCGCGCTTCACTGGAAGATGAAGTCGTGGAGGCGCAGACTACTCCGATCGAGGCGGAATCGGGAGAACTCATCCCGTCCCTGTTGGAGCCTCTCGCGGGCGCGTCCGGAAATCGTGGACACTCGATCGTGGTGCAGGAAAGGCCCGCTGGGACTGGATTTCCTCGACTCGCACCCCGGGTGGCTTCACGCGGTGTCACTTCGCGTCCCGGCCGACGCGCAATGATTTCGCGCCCGGGTTCTCCCGCACGGCGCGTCCGGACGCCGGCGCGTCACGCTCCGGGCACGCCGGCGGCGGATCGCGACCCGCGAGCGGGCGAGGAGCGGGGCGCGCGATCGGCCGATCGCCGATCACGGACCGTTCCAGTCCACATCCCGCCGCCGCGACCGGCGCGGGTCGGATGCCCCGTGTTCACGGATGGATGATTCACTTGCGCGGGACCGCTCGACGCAACGCGCCTTCCGGACCGCGCCGGCGGCGCCGGGCAGCCCGACGCCGGCGTCCCTCGTCCACGGGACGACCCGGTCGGACGCCCGACGCCGGAGTCACCTCGGGGCGACGCGCAGACTTTGCCGGTTGCCGGACGGCGTTCGAGACCGCCCCGGACCGGCCGGCGGGCCGCCCCCGGGCAGCAGCACCCGCCCAGGGTCGCCACCCTGGGGTGGCCGGGGGACGCCCGTCCCGCCTACCCGTGGAACGGTCGCCCGGTGGCTCCGCGCTCCTGGAGGAGGGGCGCGGGCCGGAAGCGGGCCCCCAGCCGGCCCTCCAGCCGCCGCATCCGCTCCAGGATCCGGTTGCTCCCCTCGGCGTCGATCCAGCGGAACGGGCCGCCGCGGAAGGGCGGGAAGCCGAGCCCGAAGATCGCCCCCACGTCCCCGTCGCGGGCGCTCCGCAGCACCCCTTCACCGAGCGTGAGCACGGCCTCGTTGACCATCTGGAGCACGCAGCGCTCCACGATCTCCTCGCGGGGGATGCGCTTGCGGGCGCGGCCGCCGGGGAGGACGTCGTAGACGGTCGCGTCGACCTCCTTCTTCCGCTTCGGGTCGCCGTAGACGTAGAAGCCCTTGCCGTTCTTCCGGCCCAGCCGCCCCGAGTCGAGCACGGCGCCCATGGCCTCCGGCGGCTTCATCCGGTCGCCGAAGGCGGCGTGCATCACCTTGGCCACCTTGGCGCCCACGTCGATGCCCACCTCGTCGAGGAGCGTCACCGGCCCCACCGGGAACCCGAAGCCGACGAGCGCGGCGTCCACGTCCTCCACCGACGCGCCCTCGAGGAGCAGCATCACCGCCTCGTTCACGTAGGGGGCGAGGATGCGGCTCGTGTAGAAGCCGGGGCCGTCGCCGACGACGATGACGGTCTTCCCCTGCCGCTTGCCGAGCGCCACCGCGGTCGCGGTGACCTCGTCGGCGGTGCGCGGGGTCACGATGACCTCGAGGAGCGGCATCTTGTCCACCGGCGAGAAGTAGTGCATCCCCAGCACGGTCTCGGGGTGGCCGGAGGCCTTCGCGATCTCGCCCACCGGGATGGACGAGGTGTTCGTGGCGAAGATCCCCTTCGGGTTCAGCTGCTCGAAGGTCCGGAGCATGTCCTGCTTCAGCTTCAGGTCCTCGAAGACCGCCTCGACGAGGACGTCCACCCGCTCCATCCCCTCCCAGCCGGTGCCGGCGGTGAGGAGCCGCATCCGGGCGAGCTTCTCCAGCCGGTCGATGGAGCGCCTCTTCACGCGCCCGTCGAGGATCCCGGCCACCGACGCGAAGGCCCGCGCCACCGCGGCGTCGTCCTTCTCGCGGATGCGCACCGGGACGCCGGCGTTCACGGTGACGTAGGCGATGCCCGAGCCCATGAGCCCGCCGCCGAGGACGCCCACCGACTCCACCGGACGCGCCTTCACCGCGGGATCGGAGGTGCCGTTGTCCTTCTTGAGCGCGGTGGTGGCGAAGAAGATGCCCATGAGCTCCTTCGCCACGGGCGACACGGCGAGCTCGCCGAAGAGGCGCGCCTCCACCTCGAGCCCCTTCTCGACGCCCTTCTCCACCCCGGCCTGGATGGCCTCGAGGGCGGCGAGCGGCGCCGGGTAGTGCCCCTTCGTCTTCGCGAGCACCTGCTTGCGCGCCTGGCGGAAGAGCACCTCGCGGCCGAGGAAGTTCTCCTCGAGCGCCAGCTTCTGGAGCGTCGCCTGCGGGTCCTTCTTCAGGCGGTCCACCATCCCGGGCTCGGCGGAGCGCAGGACCTCGCCGTCGGCGAGCGCGCGCGCCCGGGCGCGGGCCACCTCGAGGAGCAGCGGGGGCGGCACGGCCTCGTCCACGAGGCCGATGGCGAGCGCCTTGCGCGGCTTCACCGTCTTGCCGGCGAGGATGAGGTCGAGGGCGGTGGCGATGCCCACGAGCCGCGGCATGCGCTGGGTGCCGCCCGCGCCGGGGATGACGCCGAGCTGCACCTCGGGGAGGCCGAGCTGGGTCTTCCGGTCGTTCGAGGCGACGCGGTAGTGGCAGGCCATGGCCCACTCCAGCCCGCCTCCCAGGCAGGCCCCGTGGATGGCGGCCACCACCGGCTTGGGGAACCGCTCCAGCCGGTCGAAGCCGGCCTGCGCGTCGCGGGAGAGCCGCTCCGCCTCCGCGGCGCCGGCCACGTCGCGCAGCATCTCGATCTTCGCCCCGGCGACGAAGCCCTCCTTCTTGCCGGAGGCGAAGACCACCGCCTTCACGGCAGGGTCGCGCTCCAGCGACTCGAGCACCGCCGTGAGCTCGGCGCCGGTCTCGCGGGAGAGCGTGTTCACCGGCTCGCCCGGCACGTCGATGGTCACGGTGGCGACGCCGGCCTCGACGTCGACGCGGAAGCAGTTCCAGGTGGGGGTGGTCATGTCAGGCCTCCGGACCGTCGAGGACGACCGCCGCGCCCAGTCCGCCCGCGGCGCAGACGGTGAGCAGGGCGTGGCGCCCCTTGCGGCGCGCCAGCTCGCGCAGCGCCTGGGTGATCATGCGGGCCCCGGTGGCGCCGAAGGGGTGGCCGAGCGGGATGGATCCGCCGTTGGGGTTGAGGCGCGCCGGGTCGATCTCCCCGAGCGGCTCGCTCCGCCCCAGCCGCTCCTCGGCGAACTTCCTGGAGGCGAAGGCCTGCAGGTTGGAGAGCACCTGGGCCGCGAAGGCCTCGTGCATCTCCACCACGTCCATGTCGCCGAGCCGCAGCCCGGCCCGGTCGAGGGCCACCGGGGCCGCGTAGGCCGGGCCCTGGAGGAGCTGCTCGTTCGGGTCGGTGGCGGCGTAGGCCCAGGACCGCAGGAACCCGAGCGGGCGGACGCCGAGCTCGCGGGCCCTCCCCTCGCTCATCAGGATCACCGCGGCGGCGCCGTCGGTGAGGGGCGAGGAGTTGCCGGCGGTGATGGTGCCGTAGCGCCTGTCGAAGACCGGCTTCAGCGCCGCGAGCGCGTCCGGGGTGGCGTCGGTCCGGACGTTGTTGTCCGCGGCGGCCACCTTCTGGAAGCGGGGCGGGACCTCCACCGCCATGACCTCCTCGGAGAACTTGCCGCTCGCCCAGGCGTCGGCGGCCTTGCGGTGGCTCTCGAGCGCGTAGCGGTCCTGCGCCTCGCGCCCGATGCCGTTCTCCCAGGCCATCTTCTGTGCGCTCTCCCCCATGGTGAGGCCGGTGGTGGGCTCCTTGAGCGCGGGGGGAACCGGGGCCACGTCCTTCAGCGAGAGCCCGGCGAAGGCACGTACCCGGTCCGGGAGCGTGCGGGCCTTGGAGGCCGCGACGAGCGCCTGGGCGAGCTTGTGGGAGGCGAAGATGGGGGCGTCGGAGAGGGACTCGGCGCCTCCGGCGATCACCGTGTCGGCGTGGCCGAGCAGGATCTGGCTGGCGGCGTCGGTGGCGGCCTGGAGGGAGGTGGCGCAGGCGCGGGAGGTGGTGTGCGCCGGCAGCGTGCGCGGGAGCGCGCTCCGCAGGACGACCTCGCGGGCGACGAGCGAGGAGAGCTGCGACGGGATCACCTGCCCGAACACGAGCGCGTCGAACTCCCCGAGCGGGAGGCCGCTGCGGGCGACGAGCTCGTTCACCACGATGGCGCCGAGGTCGACCGCCGAGAGGTCCTTGAAGTCCCCGCCGGACCGGACGAAGGGCGTGCGGAGCCCGGCCACCACGGCGACCCGCGGGGGCGGCGACCCGTCCGCGTGGTTCCGGGCGTGGTGATGCCTCTGCTTCCGGTGCTGGGACATGGGGTACCCCCGTGTTGATTCTCGAATCAGGGACGTCCTCGATTGTTTATTCGCCTCGACGCGCAGCGTCAAGTGAGGCCCGGGCGTCGCCGGCTCGTTACATTCCCCTCCATGCCCGCCAAGCGCAGCCGCGAGCTCAGGCCGCTCTCCAGCGAGCACCACCAGGCGCTCCTCGTGGCCTTCCAGCTGAAGAAGGCCATCGCCGGCCACGCCGAGACGGCGGGGGCCCCGCGGGACCTGGACGGACTCCTGGCGCTCGCACGCCGGTTCGAGGAATCGGTGTTCCTCGTCCACATCGAGGCCGAGGAGGACCTGCTCGGCAAGCACCTCCCCGCCGACGACGAGCGGCGCCTGCGCGACGAGCACCGGCAGCTCCGCGAGCTGCTCGCCGACGCCCGGTCGGCGCGGCAGGGGGCGCGCCGGGCTCCGCTGCTCGCCTTCGCCGACCTGCTCGAGCGCCACGTGCGCTGGGAGGAGCGGGAGCTCTTCGGCCGCCTGGAGGGCGCGGTCCTGCCGGAGGAGCTCGCGACGGTGGGGCACGCGCTCGAGATCCGGCTCGTCACCGCCGGCAAGGGCGGCAGGCGCACGAGCGGGTGAGGCCCGGCCCGCGCCCGGCTACTCGGCGTCGGGAGCCCCGCCGGATCGGGCCACGTCCTCGCTCTTGATCCTCGCCGGGTCCATCCCGGCCGCGCGGCGGGTCATCTGGGCGAAGAGGTCGTCGAACGGTGGGGGCTCCCCCTTCACGAAGCGGAGCGGGTTCACCCGGGCCACCACGAAGTTGCGCAGGTAGGGGGAGTCGAAGCCGCGCTCCTTCAGCCGCGCCACCGCACCGGAGACCGCCTCGTCGAAGGCGAGGAGCACGTCGGCGCGGCGCTCCCGCTCCCCTGCGGCGTCGGCCAGCTTCCGGTCGAGGAAGGCGTCCACCTTCCGGAGGATGGGATGGTAGGCGCCGCCGGAGAGCCGCCCCTTCTTCTCGTAGGCGAAGCCCAGCGTGGCGAGCGCCGGCTCCTCGAACTCGAGCGCCATCTCGCTCTCGCGCGCGTCGGTGGTCGCGGCGAGGTCCCGGTACATCCGGACCACCTCCAGCGCCCGCTCCCGGAGGTTGTGGGCCTTCTCGATGTTGAGCGCCAGGATCTGGTAGGCGACGGCCTTCTCCGGGACCACGAGCGCCAGCACCGCCCGGGCGCCCAGCTCCTTCAGCGCGGTGAGCCGGTGGCCGCCGTTGGGCGTGAGGTACCGGTCGCCTTCGCGCACCGCGACGATGGGGTCGAGGTACCGGCGGGTCTTGTCCATCGCGAGCGTGAGCTTGCGGACGTGCGCGTCGGAGACGTCGCGCTGGAAGCTCGTGCGCTCCACCTTGTCCACCGGCAGCGCCGCGAAGAGGAGCGCGTGGCCGCCCAGCGGCTCGCGGTAGGCGGCGAGCACCGCGCCGCCGTCGGACTCGATGGCCCGCGCGAGCTCCGCGACCGCGGGCGGCGGATCGGCGAGGCGCAGGTCGGCGGGCCCGAGCGTGGTGGGCTCGAGCTTCACCCCCTTGCGCTTGCGGGGGCGTCCGGACTTCGTGGCGGGGCGCTTCTTCGCGGCCATCGGGCTTCCATAAGGAGGGGCTTGCGCGGGCGCACCCGCCCGGACAGGTCCCCGGGATGGCCCGCCCCCGTCCGTGGACCGTGCCGCCCCACGACCCCGTCGTGCGCTGCGAGGCGAACCTCCGGCTCGCCGACGCGGCGCTCCCGCCCACGGCGATGCGCCGCAGGATGTCGGCCTTCCGCTACGCCGACGGGCGCCTGCTCCTCGTGAACGCCATCCCGCTCCGCGAGGAGGAGATGGCGGCGCTCCTCGCCTGGGGCGAACCGGCCTTCGTGCTCGTTCCCAACCGGTTCCACCGGCTCGACCTGCGGGCCTGGAAGGACCGGTTCCCCGCCCTGCGCTTCCACGCCCCCGCCGAGGCCGCGCGTGCCGTCTCGGAGGTGGTCCCCCTGGACGGCGACCTGGAGGCCCTGCCGCCCGATCCGGACCTCTCGATCCACCCGCTGCCCGGCTGGCGGCTCGGCGACCCGGTGGTGGAGGTCCGCAGCGGCCCCCGCCGCAGCCTGCTCTTCGGCGACACCCTGATGAACAACCGGCCGGCTCCGGGAGCGCACGGGCTCGTCCTCCGGATCCTCGGCGCGGTGGGGGGCCCGAAGGTGACGCCGGTCGGGCGGCTGCTCGGGGTGCGCGACGCGGCCGCCCTGGCCGGGGCGCTCCGGCGCCTGGCC
>DAOMFN010000101.1:0-6647 GCA_035429785.1 Anaeromyxobacteraceae bacterium | reverse complement strand
GCCTCGCTCCAGGCCGGCGAGACCACCGTGCTCGGGATGGTCGTGGCGAGCCGCGCTGCCGGCGCCGCGCGCCAGCGACGCAACCACGCGCAGGCCGCGCACGCCTGGGCCCGCGTGAAGGTCCAGCTCCTGCTCGCCGACGTCTCCCAGGGAGGGGTGCAGTGAACCGTCCGCAGACGATGCTCCGCCGCCGTTCCGCCCGCGCCCCGGCGCCGGCCGCCGCCCTGCTGGCGGCGCTGCTCGCGATCCCGGCGCTCGCCGGTGGCTGCGGGAAGAAGGGGGCGGCCCCGGAGGAGATGCCGCCCGTGCCCAGCTCCCGTACGCCCTGGGTGAAGGCCCGCTCCAGCGACGGCGTCCCCTTCCTGGAGGCCCCGGCCCAGGTGCTGCCGTCTCCCGAGGGGCAGGCGGCGGTCGTGCCGCCCTACCGCGCACGCATCGTGAAGGTGCTGGTCCGCCCCGGGACCAAGGTGACGAAGGGGCAGCCGCTCGTCGAGGTGGTGATGCCCGAGGTCTCCACGGCCGCGGGCGCCTACTACGCCGCCTCCACCCGCGTGGCGGCCTACGAGAAGCGCAAGGCCCAGCTCGAGGGGCTGAAGAAGGACGGGCTCGTCCGGCTCGCCGACGTCCTCGAGGCCGACACGAAGCTCGCCGAGGCCCGGGCCGACCAGCAGGCCGCCGCGGCCGCGCTCCGCACCGCCCAGATCGAGCCCTCCGAGGCCGAGGGCATCGTCTCCGGCAAGCGGCCGGTCGTGCTCCGCAGCCCCATCGCCGGCGTGGTCGTGGCGGTGGGCGCGGCGGTGGGGGACAGCCGCGAGCCCTCCGGCGAGCCGGTGGTGCGCGTGGCCGGCGAGGGCGACTCGCGGGTCGAGGCCCGCTTCTCCCGCCCCGTCGATCCCCGCAACGCCGCCTACGAGCTCGTGGTCACGGGCGGCACCCGCTACCCGCTCGAGCTCGTGGCCCGGGCGCCGGTGGTCGACCCCCGCGACGGCACCATCTCGGTGTGGCTCGTTCCGGAGAAGGGCGTCCGGCTCCAGCCCGGCCTCACCGGGCGGGTCTCGGTGGCGCTCCCCGGCACCTCCGGCGCGGCCGTGGTCCCGGGCCGTGCGGTGGCCCTTTCCGAGGGGAAGCCCTACGTGGTGGTCCGGCGCGACGGGAAGCCGGAGCGGGTGGAGGTGGACGTCTTCGCCTCCACCGGCGCCGAGACGCTCGTCACCGGGGTCTCCGCCGGCGAGGAGGTGGCCGCCGACGCCGCGCTCGCCGAGGTCCCGCCCGAGGGCGCCGCCCCGGCCGCCGGAGAGGGCAAGCCTTGATCCAGTCGCTCGTCCGCTGGTCGGTCCGTCACCGGGTGCTGGTCGTCGCGACCACGCTCGCCCTCATGGTCGTGGGCGCCATCGTGGGCGCCAACCTCACGTTCGACGCGCTCCCCGACACCACGAACAACCAGGTGCTCGTGCTCACCCGCGCCCCCGGGCTCACCCCCGAGGAGGTGGAGCGGCTCGTCACCCGGCCGGTGGAGGTGGCGCTGGGCGGCCTGCCCGGGCTCGTCGAGCAGCGCAGCCTCTCCCGCTACGGCATCTCCTCGGTCACGGCGGTCTTCGAGGACCGGCTCGACGTCTACCGCGCCCGGCAGATGGTGCAGGAGCGGCTCTCCGGCCTCTCCTTCCCGCAGGGCGTGTCGGCTCCGGAGCTCGGCCCGGTCACCGGCGGGCTCGGCGAGATCTTCCACTTCACCCTCGACTCCCCGCGCCGAAGCCCGGCCGAGCTGCTCGAGATCGCCCAGTTCAAGGTGGCCCCCATGCTCCGGAGCGTCCCGGGCGTGGTCGAGGTGAACACCTGGGGCGGGGAGCAGCGCGTCCTCGAGGTGAAGGTCGACCCGGTGCGCCTCGCCGCCCGCGGCCTCTCCCTCGACGACGTGCGCCAGGCCCTCGAGCACGCCACGGGCACCGCGCCCGGCGCGTCGCTCCCGGCCGGCTCGGGCCAGACCCTGCTCCGGGCCGTGGCCCAGCCCCGGAACGCCGGCGAGCTCGGCTACGCGCTCGTCTTCCACGGCGGGAGCGACCGGAACCCGGTGCGCCTCTCCGAGGTGGCCGAGATCTCCATGGGGGCCACCACCCGCATCGGCGCCGCCACCGAGAACGGCAAGGGCGAGACCGTCTACGTGATGGCCCAGATGCTCCGGGGCGAGAACGCCCTCGAGGTCATGCGCCGGGTGAAGCGGCAGATGGTCGACGTGCGCAAGGCCGTCCCCGAGGACGTCTTCGTCGACGTGGTCTACGACCGGAGCGTGCTCGTCCAGGGCACGCTGCGCACGGTGTTCAAGAACCTGATCGAGGGCGGGCTCCTCGTCGTGGCCGTGCTCTTCCTCATGCTGGGGAGCTGGCGGGCCGGGCTCCTCGTCGCCTCCGCCATCCCCCTCTCCATGCTGGGCGCCACCGCCGCGATGGTGGCCTTCGACGTCCCGGGCAACCTCATGTCGCTCGGCGCCCTCGACTTCGGCCTCATCGTCGACGGCGCGGTGGTCATGGTGGAGGCGGTGTTCCACGGCGTGGACCGCTCCGCCTGGCCCACGGATCCCGCGCGCGCCCGCGCCCGATGGGTGGAGCACGTGGAGAAGGTCACCGGCACGGTGGCCCAGCCGGTCTTCTTCTCGGTGCTCATCATCCTCCTCGTCTACGTGCCGGTGCTCTCCCTCACCGGCGTGGACGGGAAGATGTTCCGCCCCATGGCGCTCACCGTGGTCTTCGCGCTGGCGGCCTCCCTCGTCCTCTCCCTCACCTTCATCCCCGCCGCGACGGCCCTCTTCCTCCGTCCCCGCGACGTCCCCGAGAAGACGCCGCTCGTCGTGCGCTGGATCGAGAAGGGGTTCCTGCCCCTGCTCCGCGAGTCGACGGGCCGCCCCTGGGCGGTGGCCGCCGGCTCGGTGCTGCTCCTCGCCGTGGGCGGCGCCCTCTTCGCCCGCGCCGGCAGCGAGTTCGTCCCCCAGCTCGACGAGGGGGACCTCGTGGTCCAGACCACCCGCGCCGCCGACGTCTCGCTCGAGACCGCGGTCTCCGAGGCCGGGCGGCTCGAGGCGGTCCTGATCGCGAAGGTGCCGGAGGTGAAGGAGGTGGTCTCCCGCATCGGGAGCCCCGCCGTCGCCACCGACATCATGGGGCTCGAGCAGGCCGACGTCTTCGTGCTCCTCCACCCGAAGGAGAAGTGGCGGGAGGGGGTCGACAAGTCGCGGGTCATCGAGGAGATCGACCGGGCCGCGAAGTCGGTGAACGCGTCGGCCGAGGTGTCGTTCACGCAGCCCATCCAGATGCGCTTCAACGAGCTGCTCGGCGGCTCGGTGGCCGACGTGACCATCTCCATCTACGGCGACGACCTCGCCGAGCTCGACCGGCTCGCCGCCCGCACCGCCGAGGTCGTGGGCAAGGTCCCGGGCGCCGCCGACACCCGGGTCATCGCGCCGCCGGCGGTGTCGCTCCTCGAGGTGCGGCCGCGCCCGCTCGAGGCCTCGCGCGCCGGCTTCACCGTGAAGGGGCTCCTCGAGGCGGTGCAGTCGATCCGCACCGGCATCGAGGTGGGGGCCACCTACGACGGGCCGCTGCGCGTGCCCATCCTGCTCCGGCTCGGCGGCGGGGCCAACGCCTTCACGCTGGCCGACTTCTCCATCCCCGGTCCGGGCGGGGGGCTCGTGCCGCTCGCGCGGGTGGCCGACGTGGAGATGACCGCCTCGCCCTCGCTCGTCTCCCGGCAGAACGGGGAGCGTCGCATCGTCGTCGGCTTCAACGTGCGCGACGCCGACCTGGGCACGGTGGTCTCGCAGGCCGAGGCCGCCGTGGAACGGGGCGTGAAGATGCCGCGCGGCTACCGCCTCGAGTGGGGCGGGCAGTACGAGACGCTCGTGGCGGCGAAGCGCCGGCTCGCCGTGGTCATCCCGGCGGTGATGGTCCTCATCGTGGCGGTGCTCCTCTTCGCCTTCCGCCGCGTGCGCCCGGCGGTGCTCATCTTCATGAACGTGCCCTTCGCCTCGGTGGGCGGGATGATCGTGCTCGCGCTCCGGGGGATGCCGGTCTCGATCTCGGCGGCGGTGGGGTTCATCGCGCTCTCGGGCATCGCCGTCCTGAACGGGGTGGTGCTGATGTCCCGGCTCCTCGCCCTGGAGGAGGAGGGGAAGGCGCCGGCGGAGGCGGCCGTCCTCGCGGCCAAGGAGCGGGCGCGGCCGGTGCTCATGACCGCGCTCGTGGCCGCGCTGGGCTTCGTGCCGATGATGCTCGCCCAGGGGGTGGGCGCGGAGGTCCAGAGGCCGCTCGCGACGGTGGTGGTGGGAGGCCTGGTGACGTCCACCATCCTCACGCTCCTCGTGATCCCCGCGCTCTATCCCTGGTTCACGAGGTTGAGGATCGGCTCCCGGGGGGCCCCTGCCGGCGAGGACCCGGAGGTCGCGACGTGAGCTACCGCTCCACGCCCCGCGGGAACCTCTCCGGGACGATCCGCTCCATCCCGCCCATGTAGGGGCGCAGCGCCTCGGGCACGAGCACCGTGCCGTCGGCCTGCTGGCACTGCTCCAGGATGGCGACGACGGTGCGGCCGATGGCCACGCCGCTGCCGTTCAGGGTGTGGGCGAGGCGCGGCTTGCCGCCCTCGCCGCGGTAGCGCACCCGGATGCGGCGGGCCTGGAAGTCCTCGCAGTTCGAGCAGGAGCTGATCTCCCGGTAGGCCTCCTGACCCGGGAGCCACACCTCGAGGTCGTAGGTCTTCGCGGCGGAGAAGCCCATGTCGCCGGCGCAGAGCTGCACCACCCGGTGGTGGAGGCCGAGCCGCCGCAGCACCTCCTGGGCGTCGTCCACCATGCGCTCGAGCTCGGCCATGCTCTCCTCGGCCTTCGCGAACTTCACGAGCTCCACCTTGTGGAACTGGTGCTGGCGGATGAGGCCGCGCGTGTCCTTGCCGGCGGCGCCGGCCTCAGCGCGGAAGCAGGGGGTCCACGCGCAGTACGAGATGGGCAGCTCGCCGCCCTCGAGGATCTCGTCCCGGTGCATGTTCGTCACCGGGACCTCGGCGGTGGGGATGAGGTAGAGCGGCGTCTCCCCCTGGGTGCGGAAGAGGTCCTCCTCGAACTTGGGGAGCTGGCCGGTCCCGGTCATCGTCTCGCCGGTCACGAGGTAGGGGGGCAGCACCTCGCGGTAGCCGCGCGAGACGTGCACGTCGACGAAGAAGGCGGCGAGCGCCCGCTCGAGCCGCGCCCCGGCCCCCTTCGAGATGGTGAAGCGGGCGCCGGAGATCTTGGCCGCCTGCGGCCACTCCAGGATGCCGAGCGACTCCCCCACCTCCCAGTGGGGGCGGGGCGTGAACGGGTAGGCGGGCCTCTCCCCCCAGGTGCGGACGACCACGTTGCCGGTCTCGTCGGCGCCGTCGGGCACCGAGTCGTGGGGCAGGTTGGGGACGACGAGCAGGATCCTCTCGATGGCGGCCTCGACCTGGCGCAGCTCCTCCTCGGCCGCCTTGGCCTCGTCGGAGATGGCCCGGGCCTCGGCGCGGGCGGCCTCGCCGGCGGCCTTGTCGGTCCGCATGAGCTGCCCCACCCGGGCGTTGGCCTCCGACTGGCGCTTCTTCAGCCCTTCCATGGCCAGGTTGAGCTCCCGGCGGCGGGCGGCGAGCGCCTTCACCGGGCGGAGCGCGTTCACGGCGGCCTCGCCCCGGCGGGCGAGCCGGCGCTCCACGGCGTCGAAGTCCTGGACCACCGACTTGAGATCGAGCATGGCAACGGCATGTAGCCCTTAACTTCCGGGCGGGCAAGGGGTAGGGATCGGGATGGCGGCAGGGAGGTCCATGGCCGAGCGGAGCCCACATCCGGTTCCCGGACTCCGGGTCCTCGAAGGCGGTCGCGCCGGCGAGACCGACGGGGCGCTCCTCGGCGACTTCCTCGCCGGGGACGAGGGGGCCTTCGAGGAGCTCTGGCGGCGCCACCACGCCACCGTCCACCAGCTCGTCCGGCGCTGGGCCCGCAGCCCCGACGACGCCCGCGACCTCACCCAGCGGGCCTTCGCCCGGGCGCTCGGCGCCTCGCGCCGGGCCGCCGCCCGCGATCCGGAGTCGTTCCCGTTCCGGGCCTGGTTGCTCCGCATCGCCGCCACCCTGCCCCTCGCCGCCGCCGTCGACATGCCGACCGTGCTCACGCTCTGGTCGGTCGGACTGTCATTCGCGGTGGCCGCCGCGGTCGGGATCTTCTTCGGGTTCTATCCTGCGCGCAAGGCCGCCGACCTTAGCCCTATCGAAGCGCTGCGCTATCAGTGAGCCGAGGCCGGGCCGATCAAGCGCCGTAAGACCTCACTTGGGCCGCAAACTGCCGTACTGCTCGCGTACCATGCGCCGGTAGATCCGGAAAAACGACCACCCCGCGTACAGCATCACGGCAAACAGCACCCATTCCTGAAGCGAAACCCCGGTCGGGTCATCGTCGAACACCACGATGCCAACGACCGCCGCGACAAACAAAGCGAAGTAATTGACTAGCCAGATCATGAGGGCAAAACCCGCGGTTGAACGCAAGAAGGTACAAGAATACTGCGGAACGAGGGGAAAGCCGATCGTTGGACCGAACCCTGGCATTTCGCTACACTCGGACGGGAGTTTACGGACGGTATTGCCCAATGGCGCGG
>DAOMFN010000100.1:0-6660 GCA_035429785.1 Anaeromyxobacteraceae bacterium | reverse complement strand
CACACCCACTACAACAACTTCATCATCTTCCGGCAGGCCTACGTGCACCTCGTCGAGGGCAAGGACCTGTACGCGTACTTCCCGGGCGAGTACTTCGACAACTTCCTCTACACCCCCACCTTCGCGGCCCTCATGGCGCCGCTCTCCTGGCCGCCCACCTGGATCGGGCTCCTCCTCTGGGACGTCCTGAACGCCGCGGTGCTCGTGCTCGGCATCCGCGCCGTCCCCGGCCTGTCCTCCCGCTCCCGGGCCCTCTTCGTCTGGTTCGTCCTCCCCGAGTTCATCGGATCGGCGCAGCACTCCCAGACGAACCCCATGATCGTGGGGCTCCTGCTCCTCTCCCTCTGGGCGGCCGAGCGGGAGAAGGACTGGCTGGCGCCGCTGTTCCTCGTGCTG
The DNA here is from genome assembly GCA_035429785.1 of Anaeromyxobacteraceae bacterium. Lineage (GTDB taxonomy): Bacteria > Myxococcota > Myxococcia > Myxococcales > Anaeromyxobacteraceae > CAIOAK01. Next base: position 6,264 of record DAOMFN010000100.1, on the reverse strand, counting down.
GCCGGGTACGTCAAGATCTTCCCCATCGCCGCCGGCCTCTTCCTCCTCGCCTACCCGGGCCGGGTGCGGCTCGTCCTCTGGTGCGGGGTCTGGGCGGTGGTGCTCGGCGCCGTGCCGCTGCTCCTCGTCTCCCCGGCGGAGCTCGCCTGGCAGTACGGCAACTGGGTCCGGCTCCACACCACGAACCCGCAGCACGCGGCCGGCGTGGGCATCACCACCGAGGGCATCCTGTACACCTGGTTCGGCCTCGCGCCGCCGCGGGCGGCGGTGGTGGCGACCGGGGCCGTGCTCACCGCCCTGCCCCTCGTGCGCGTCCGGGACTTCGGCCGCTTCGAGTTCCGCGCCGCCTTCCTGGGGCTCCTCCTGATGTGGATGATCGCCTTCAACCACCTCTCCGAGTCGCCCACCTTCGTCATCGCGATGTCGGGCATCGCCCTCTGGTACTTCACCCAGCGTTCCACCCCCCTCCACCGCGCGCTGCTCTGGATCGCCTTCGTCCTCGTCTCGCTCGCCTACTCCGACCTCTCCCCGACGGCGTTCCGGAAGGGCGTCGCCGACGCCTACGCGCTGAAGGGCGCCCCGGTGCTCCTCACCTGGATGGTGGCGGTGGCCGAGCTCACGCTCGGGCGCGGCCCCGGGCCCCGCCCGGCCTCCTCCTGAGCCGGATCGCCCGGGCCCGATCCGCGCTACGCTCGGCGCATGGAGCGCCAGCCCTTCCGGGTGCAGGACGGGTCGGTCCGGATCTACCGGATCCTCGACGTCGCCGACGGCATCGACCTCGCCCGCGCCGAGGCCGCCGCCACCCCGCCCACCTCGCGGGTGCGCCTGGCCGGCTCCCGGTCGGCGCTGGAGGTGGCCCACCCGCCGCTCCGGCTGCGCCTGGGGGAGCGCCGCCTGCGCATCGCCGGGGAGGATCGGGCCGTCGAGGTGCAGGCCAGCCTCTTCGACTACGGCGTGGTCAGCGTGCTCTTCGAGCTGCCGATCGCGCCCGGCACGGCGCTCGATGCGCTCGTGCCCCTCGCGGAGGCGCTGCTCGAGCGACCCACGCCCGAGCTCGACGGTGCGGCGCGGGAGGTGGCGGCGGAGCTCTCCGCGGCGCTGGCGCCGGCGCTCCACCGGCCCCACGACTGGGAGGGGATGGAGACCTACACCGTGTACTTCGTCCGCGCCCTCGACCGTCGCGTCACCGGGGAGGAGCTCGCCGCGCGGGCGCCCATCGACCGGCTGCTCCTCGGGGAGACCGACCCCACGCCGCTCTCCGCGGGCGAGCGGGCCGACGTGCTGAAGCACCGCTTCGCCTACCTCGAGACCGACCTCGCGGTGGTCGACTGGAACAGCGCCTTCGTCCACGAGCCGTCCGGCTCCACCGACGTGCCCGACCTGCTCGAGCTCGCCACCGCCCAGCTCCTCGAGCTGCGCTGGTACGACGCCTTCCTGGACCGCGAGCTCACCTCCATCCGCGACGAGGCGGACCGCGCCGGCAGCGCCGGCCTCTTCACCCGCCGTTACAACCGGATCTCGCGCCGGACCGCGGCGCTGCTCGTCGAGCTCTCCGAGACGGTGGAGCGGGTGGAGAACGCGGTGAAGATCGTGGGCGACTTCTACCTGGCGCGCCTCTACCAGGCCGCCACCCGCCGCTTCCGGCTGCCCGCCTGGCAGGAGTCGGTGCTCCGCAAGCACCGGATGCTCGCCGAGGTGAACCGGGTCCTCGCCGACGGGGCCGACGTGCGCCGGGCCGAGCTGCTCGAGCTCACCATCATCGCGCTCATCGCCTGGGAGATCCTCTGGGCCTTCTGGAGACCCTGAAAACACGGGCCCGGACGGCGATCCCTCCCCCGGAAGGGCCGTCCACAGGGGGTTTTTTTGATCTCGCCGGGGTCGATCGGCGGATCAGGCCCATTTGACGGGCAAAACCGTGCGATCGGCAGTTGACTCGCGGATCCGGAAGCGATATCCCGGTCGCACGATTTGCCGGCCCGGCGCGGATTTGCGGCGGTATCCCGGCAGTGGCCCAAGGAGGGCGCACCATGAGCATGACGCAGGCTCAGTTCTTCGCCGCGGTTGCCGACAAGGCCGGTATCTCGAAGGCCCAGGCCAAGGCCGTGTTCGTCGCGGTCGAGGAAGTCGTGATGAAGAGCCTCAAGTCCGCCGGCAAGATCCCGCTCGGCGGCCTCGGGGCCGTGAAGCTCCAGCAGCGCAAGGCGCGCATGGGCCGCAACCCGGCGACGGGCGAGGCCATCAAGATCGCCGCCAAGACCGTGGTGAAGATCGCCCCGGCGAAGGGCCTGAAGGACGCCTTCAACAAGAAGAGCAAGTAGGCGATCGCTTCCGGATTCGGATGGGGGCCTGCCGGGGAGACCCGGCGGGCCCTCTCGTTTTTCAGCGATTTCCGCGCGATTTCCGCGATCCGCGGGCGGCCGGATCTTCCTTGACAACCCCGGACCCGATCCGTAGCCTGCGAGGACTTTTTTCGAGGTATCTCCGCCCTTTATGTCCCATCACGACCACGCAGAGACGGAGCGCGGACCGCAGGACATCGCGGAGTTGCCGAAGGACAAGGTGGCGCGCTTCGACGCCGCGCTGCCCGAGATCCTCCGGCGCTATCCGGCCGACCACAAGGAGGCGGCGATGCTCGCCGCCCTGCGCCGCGCGCAGGAGATCTTCGGCTGGCTCTCGCCGGCGGCGCAGAAGCTCGTCGCCGACCGGCTGGGCGCCCCGGCCACCCGGGCGGAGGAGGTCGCCACCTTCTACGTCATGTACCACACGCGTCCGGTGGGCCGGCACGTGGTGGAGGTGTGCACCAACGTCTCCTGCTCGCTGGCGGGCGGGTTCGACCTCTTCGAAAATCTGAAAGCGCAGCTCGGGGTCGAGAACGGCGGCACCACGAAGGACGGGCGCATCACGCTCCGCCAGGTGGAGTGCCTGGGCTCCTGCGGCACGGCGCCCGCCATGCTGGTGGACGAGGAGATGTACGAGAGCCTCACGCCCCAGTCGGTCGAGAAGATCCTGGGAGGCCTCAAGTGAGCGAGACCCTCATCCTCACCCGGCGCTGGCCCAAGAACGACCCCTCGCTGGCCGGGTACCGGGCCGACGGCGGGTACGCCGCCCTCGACAAGGCGCTCGGCATGCCGCCCGCCGCCATCGTCGACGAGGTGAAGGCCTCCAACCTCCGCGGCCGCGGCGGCGCCGGGTTCCCCACCGGGATGAAGTGGACGTTCCTCCCCAAGGACGTCCGCCCCCGCTACCTCTGCATCAACGCCGACGAGTCGGAGCCCGGGACCTTCAAGGACCGGTACATCTGCGAGTACGACCCGCACCTGCTCGTCGAGGGCATCGCCATCGCCTGCTTCGCCCTCGACATCCACCTCGCCTACATCTACATCCGCGGCGAGTTCGCCAAGCAGGCCCGAGCCCTCGAGAAGGCGCTCGAGGAGGCCTACGCGGCCGGCATCCTCGGCCCGAAGCTCGGCGGCAAGGCCGACTTCGCCCTCGACGTCCACGTGGTCCGCGGCGCCGGCGCGTACATCTGCGGCGAGGAGTCGGCCCTCATGGAGTCGGTGGAGGGGAAGAAGGGCTACCCGCGCTTCAAGCCGCCCTTCCCGGCCATCGTCGGCCTGTGGGGCAAGCCCACCATCATCAACAACGTCGAGACGCTCGCCAACGTCCCCTGGATCGTCACGAACGGCGGCGCGGCCTTCGCGGCGCTCGGAGCGGGAAAGACCGGCGGCACGCGCCTCTTCGGCGTCTCCGGCAACGTGAAGCGCCCGGGCGTCTACGAGAAGCCCGCCGGCTACAACTTGAAGAAGCTCATCCTGGAGGACTGCGGCGGCACCGCCAGCGGCCGCCCGGTGAAGGCGGTCATCCCCGGCGGCTCCTCCTCCCCGGTGCTCCGCGGAGACGAGATCGACGTCTCGCTCGAGCCCGACGCCATCAAGGCCGCCGGCACGATGTCCGGCTCCGGCGGCGTCATCGTCATGGACGACTCGGTGTGCATGGTCCGGGCGCTCGCCCGCATCGCCATGTTCTACGCCGAGGAGAGCTGCGGCCAGTGCACCCCCTGCCGCCAGGGAACCCCCTGGATGTGGAAGATCCTCGAGAAGATCGAGCGCGGCGAGGGCACCATGGACGACCTGAAGCTCATCGAGCAGCTGCCCGGCAACATCATGGGGCAGACCATCTGCGCGCTGGGCGACGCGGCGGCCATGCCGGTGCAGAGCTTCGTGAAGAAGTTCCGGCAGGAGTTCGTGGATCACGTCGAGGGCCGGGGGTGCAAGCACGGCCAGACCGCCTGGGGAGTCTCCCGGCAGGCGCGCGAGGCCTGGGTCGGCGGCAACCGCCACCCGGCGAGGTGAGGCATGGGCACGAGCACCGAGCTGGTCCTCTTCTGGGTCTTCGCGATTCCGCTCATGGTGTCGGCGGCGGGGGTCATCGCCGCCCGCAACCCGGTGCACGCCGCCATGAGCCTGGTCTCGGCCTTCTTCTGGCTGGCCGGGATCTACGTGCTCCTCACCGCGCACCTGCTCGCCTTCCTGCAGATCATCGTCTACGCGGGCGCCATCATGGTGCTCTTCCTCTTCGTCGTGATGCTGCTCTCGCTCACCGACGCCGAGCTCGGGCTGGAGAAGCTCACCGCACTCAAGGTGGTGGGCATCGTGGGCAGCGCCGGCCTGCTGGGGCTCGTGGTCACCGCGCTCGCCCAGGGCACCCCGGTGGGCGTGAAGGCGGTCGGCGAGGACTTCGGCACCGTGAAGGCGGTGGGGCGCATCCTCTACACCCAGTACCTGCTCCCCTTCGAGGCGACGAGCGTGCTCCTCCTCGTCGCCATCGTGGGCGCGGTGGTGGTGGCGAAGGAGAAGATCTAGCCATGGTCCCCACCACCCACTTCCTGGGGCTCGCCGCCTTCCTCTTCGCCCTCGGCTTCGCCGGGGTGCTGCTGAAGAAGAACGCCATCATCGTCTTCATGTGCATCGAGCTCATGCTGAACGCGGCGAACCTGACCTTCCTGGCCTTCGCCCGCCAGCAGGCCTCGATGTCCGGGCAGGCCATCGCCTTCTTCGTCATCGCCGTGGCCGCGGCCGAGGCCGCGGTGGGGCTCGCCATCGTCATCGCCGTCTACCGCTCGCGCGGGACGGTGTCGGTGGACGAGGTCGCGGCCCTGCGCGACCCGTAGGGCCGGTCCGCTCACTCCCCGACGGGCTCGTCGGGGAGCTCGAAGCGGTGCACCGGGTGGGGGAGGTCGCCGGCGGTCCTGCGCACGAGCTCCTTCAGCCGGCCCGTGCGCATGTCGTAGACCCAGCCGTGCAGCCAGGGGCGCCCCTCCTTCTTCCAGGTGCGCTGGACCACCGAGGTCTTGGCGAGGTGGTCCACCTGCTCCACCACGTTCAGCTCGACGAGCCGGCGCTGGCGGGCCTCGTCGTCGGGCAGCGCGCGGAGCTCGTCCTGGTGCCGCTCGGCGCAGTCCTTGATGTTCTGGAGCCAGCGGTTGATGAGGCCGAAGTCCTGGCCGCTCATCGCCGCCTTCACGCCGCCGCAGCCGTAGTGGCCGCAGACGATGACGTGGCGCACCCGGAGCCGCTCCACCGCGTAGAAGATCACGGTGAGCATGTTGAGGTCGGTGTGGACGACCTGGTTCGCCACGTTGCGGTGGACGAAGAGCTCGCCCGGCGAGCAGCCGGTGATGGTCTCGGCGGGCACCCGGCTGTCGGAGCAGCCGATCCAGACGAACTCCGGGTCCTGGGTCTCGTTCAGGCGCGAGAAGAAGTCGGGACGCTCGCCGGTGCGCTCCTCCACCCAGCGTGCGTTGGTCTCGAGGAGCCGCCGGAATCCGTCCATGCCCATGGGCCCGGAAGGGTAGCAGATCCGGCCGGTGGGCCTGAAATAGGGGCGGGGCGGCCGCGTAGGGAGGGGCACAAGGAGAAACGCCATGAAGAACATCGCCGTCGTCGCCTTCGCCCTCGCCCTGCAGATCGGCTTCCTCGTCCAGCTCGCCTCGCTGTAGTCCCGGGCGCCGCGCGCAGCCGCGCGGCGCGATGACGCCGCACCCCCGGCGCGGTAAGCTCGACGCCACATGCTCGCGCGCTGCGCCTACTGCCAGAAGACCTTCGAGACCGCCCGCTTCGGGGTCCAGTCCTGCCCCCACTGCGGCCAGCAGGTCCACCTCGCCGACCCGGCCGGCGCCGCTCCCACCGAGCCCGTGGCGCCGCCCCCGTCTCCCGCCCCGGAGCCGGCTCCCGCGCCGCCTCCCGCATCGCAGTGGCCCGGGGC
>DAOMFN010000099.1:1623-6701 GCA_035429785.1 Anaeromyxobacteraceae bacterium | reverse complement strand
AGGGACAGGACCACGGTCGCGATCACCGCGCCGAGCGCGGCGAGCACCACCGGGCGCCCGAAGAGGGCCGCGGCGCACACCAGCGGGGCTCCGAGGAGCGCCAGGTAGGCGTCGCCGGAGGCGCCCGAGGAGGCGTAGGCGATGCCGACGCAGGCGGTCGGGCCCACCGCCACCGGGAAGATCCAGTCGCCGGTGGAGGGGGTCCGCCGCACGTACACCCAGAGGGCCCCGAGGAGGATCAGGGCGACGATGACGGCCAGGGGGCGCGGGTCGGAGAGCGGCCGTCCCAGGAAGAGCAGGGAGCCGACGAAGCCGGGAGTCACCGCGGCGTAGAGCGTGAGGACCAGCCGCCGCCGGGAGGCCGGCGTGTCCTCGAACAGCGATCGTGTCTGCAGCGCAGTCAGGAAGCGTCCCCCTCCGGCGACGGTAGGCAGGCCAGGGGGACGCGGCAAGAAAGCCGTGCCTCCGAAGGGGCAGGTGCCGCGATGGGCGCGCTCGACCGGGGCTCCGTCGCCCCCGGCGGCGTCGCAGGAGTGGGCGGCTAGAAGACGAAGGTGTTCATCCTCACCAGCCAGAAGACCTGGAGCACGAGCGCCACCACGGCGAAGGCGCCGTGGAACACCGGGCTCCGGGTCCAGATGGCGACGAGGAATCCAGTCAGGAGGACGATGCCGCGGGCCGGGTACAGCGGGCCGAGGGCCTGCAGGAACGCGGGACCCTTCAGCACGGACTCCGCGAAGTCGAAGACGTAGAACAGCGCCAGGAAGCCGAAGAACCAGCCGCGGCGCGCCAGGAAGTACTCCCGGGTGTTCCGGAAGTCCCCGACGTTGTCCGGCATGAGGAGCGCGGTGAGGAAGAAGAGCTGCAGGACGTAGCAGACCCAGAAGGCGAAGATGGCGAAGGTGAACCGCGGGAGCAGGTCGAAGCGGATCTCGAACCACCAGAGCTGGAGGATGGCCCCGAGCATCGTGAGCCCCCAGGCCATCTGCACCCAGTCGATGGGGCGGTGCCTGTCGTCGGAGATGACCCGCGCCATGCCGCGCAGGAGGTTTCCGATGGCGAGGCCGACGACCATGCCGATGAGGACGCGGACGTGAAAGTAGGTTCCCTCGATGTCGGTCAAGCGGTGCTCCGGCGGGGGTGGGGCGCTCCACGGGCGCGGGTCGCAGCCTAGAGGGGCCGGCGCGAGGGGATCAAGGTCCCCATCGGCATGCGGCGGCAAGCCCCCGCCCGGGCTAATACCCCGCGGTGCCCCACGAGATCGGACTCATCGCCACCATCGCGGCGGGCTTCGGCCTCGCCATGGTCTTCGGCTACGTCGCCGTGCGGCTGCGGATGCCGCCGCTCGTCGGCTACCTCCTCGCCGGGGTCCTGATCGGCCCGGCGACGCCCGGCTTCGTGGCGGACGTCGGGCTGGCGCAGCAGCTCGCCGAGATCGGCGTGATGCTGCTCATGTTCGGGGTCGGGCTCCACTTCTCCCTCGCCGACCTGCTGGCCGTGAAGCGCATCGCCGTCCCGGGCGCCATCGTCCAGATCGTCGTGGCCACGCTGCTCGGCGCGGGGACGGCCACCCTCTGGGGCTGGGGCGTCGGCGGCGCGCTGGTGTTCGGGCTCTGCCTGTCGGTCGCGAGCACGGTCGTCCTCCTGCGGGCCCTGGAGGCGAAGGGGATCCTCGACTCGGTGAACGGCCAGATCGCGGTGGGCTGGCTGGTGGTGGAGGACCTCGTCATGGTCCTCGTGCTCGTCCTCCTCCCGGCCCTCTCCGGGCTGCTGGGCACGGCGTCGCCGGAGCAGCAGGCGGCCGCGTCGAGCGGGGAGGTCTGGCGGACGGTCGGGATCACGCTCCTCAAGGTCACCACCTTCATCGTGGTCATGCTCGTCGCCGGACGGCGGCTGCTGCCCCGGGTGCTCTGGTGGGTGGCGAAGACCGGGTCGCGGGAGCTCTTCACCCTCACGGTCGTCGCCGCGGCCGTCGGCGTGGCCTTCGGGGCGGCCAAGCTCTTCGACGTGTCCTTCGCGCTCGGGGCGTTCTTCGCGGGCATGATGATGCGGGAGTCGGAGTTCAGCCACCGGGCGGCCGACGAGTCCCTGCCGCTCCGCGACGCCTTCTCCGTCCTCTTCTTCGTCTCGGTCGGCATGCTGTTCGACCCGGCCGTCGTCTGGACCCAGCCGGTGAAGCTCCTCGCGACGATCGGAATCGTCCTCCTGGGCAAGACCATCGCCGCGGTCGGCCTCGTGCTCCTCTTCCGCTACCCGCTCAGCACCGCGCTCACCGTCGGCGCGGCCCTGGCGCAGATCGGCGAGTTCTCCTTCATCCTGGCGGGGCTCGGCGTGGCCCTCCACCTCATGCCGGCCGACGGCCGGAGCCTGGTGCTGGCCGCCGCGCTCCTCTCCATCGCGGCCAACTCGGCCCTCTTCTCCGTCATCGAGCCCTTCCGGGCCTGGATCCTCCGGCGGTCCGCCCTGGCGAGGCGGCTCGAGCAGCGCGACGACCCGCTGGCCCGCCTGCCCTCCACCACCGATCCGGCCCTCCTGACCGGCCAGGTCGTCCTCGTCGGCTACGGCCGGGTGGGGAAGCGGATCGCGCGCGAGCTGCGCGAGCACCGGGTGCCGTTCGTCGTGGCGGAGCAGAACCGGGAGCTCGTGGACGCGCTGCGGGCCGAGGGGCTGCCCGCGGTCTCGGGCGACGCGGCGACGCCGGACGTGCTCGTCCAGGCGCACGTGGCACGGGCGGCGATGCTGGTCGTCGCCATCCCCGACACCGTCGACGTCCGCCGGATGGTGGAGATCGCCCGGACGCTCAATCCCGGCATCTCGGTCGTGCTCCGCACCCACAACGAGGAGGAGGCGGCGCTCCTCACGGCGGAGAGCCAGGGGAAGGTGTTCCTGGGGGAGCACGAGCTGGCGCGCGGCATGGCCGCGTACATCCTCGGCGAGCTGCGCCGCGGGCGCGCTCCGAATTGACCCGTCGCGGATATCCGGATAGGCCTTCGTCCTCCGATGCTGCTCCCTCGCCGGATGACCCGCCGCCCCCTGCTCCTCCTCGCTGCCGCCCTGGCCGTGCCGCTCGCGGCCTGCGGTCCCCGCACCGGTCCCCCGCCCACCGCGGGCCCCGTCGAGGTGGGGGTGGTCACGCTGCAGCCCACCGCGGTGACGCTCACCCGCGAGCTCCCCGGCCGGACGTCGGCCTTCCGGGTGGCCGAGGTCCGGGCGCGGGTGAACGGCATCCTGCTGAAGCGGTTCTTCGCCGAGGGGAGCGACGTGAAGGAGGGGCAGAAGCTCTTCCAGATCGACCCGGCCCCTTACCAGGCCGCCTTCGACGGCGCCCGGGCCGTGCTCTCCCGGGCCGAGGCCACGGCGGCGAACGCGCGTCTCCAGGCGCAGCGCGCCGCCGAGCTCATCAAGACCAACGTCATCAGCCAGCAGGACCACGACAACGCCCAGGCGGCGCTGAAGACCGCCGAGGCGGACCTGGCGGCCGCGCGGGCCGCCGAGGACGCCGCCCGCATCAACCTGGGGTACACGACGGTCACCTCCCCGGTGTCCGGGCGGATCGGCCGGGCCATGGTCACCGAGGGGGCCTACGTGCAGGCCTCCCAGGCGACGCTGCTCGCGACCGTGCAGCAGATCGACCCGATGTACGTCGACGTCACGCAGTCGGCGGACGAGGTGCTGCGGCTGCGGCGCGAGCTGGACGGCGGGACCCTCCAGGCGGCGGGCAAGGGGCAGGCGCGGGTGAAGCTGCTCCTCGACGGCGGGGTCGAGTACCCGCTCGCCGGGGCCCTGCAGTTCACCGACGTCACCGTCGACCCGGGCACCGGCTCCATCACGCTCCGTGCGCTCTTCCCGAACCCGAAGGGCACGCTCATGCCCGGCCTCTTCGTGCGGGCCCAGCTCGCCGAGGCCGTGAACCCGGCGGCCCTGCTCGTGCCCCAGGTGGGCGTCACCCGCGACCAGAAGGGGCTGCCGGTGGTGCTGGTGGTGAACGCCGACCGGAAGGTGGAGCGGCGCCAGGTGGTCGCCGACCGCACCGTCGGGACGTCGTGGCTCGTCACCGACGGGCTCAAGGCCGGCGACCAGGTCATCGTCGAGGGCATCCAGAAGGTGCGCCCCGGCTCGGCCGTGAACCCCGTCCCCGCCTCCGGCGTGAAGTAGGGAACGGTGGCCCGCTTCTTCATCGAGCGACCGATCTTCGCCTGGGTGGTGGGCATCCTGGTGATGCTCGCCGGGGCCCTCGCGATCTTCCGCCTGCCCGTCTCCCAGTACCCGGCCATCGCGCCGCTGCAGGTGAGCGTCTCCACCAACTACCCGGGCGCCTCGTCGAAGACGCTCGAGGACACGGTCACCCAGGTGATCGAGCAGCGCATGAACGGGCTCGACAACCTGCGCTACATGGCGTCCTCGTCCGACTCGGCGGGCAACGCCTCGGTGACGCTGACCTTCGACGCCGGGACCGACCCGGACATCGCCCAGGTCCAGGTGCAGAACAAGCTGTCCCTCGCCATGCCGCAGCTCCCCCAGGAGGTGCAGCGCCAGGGCGTCCGGGTCGCCAAGTCGGTCTCCAACTACATGCTCATCATCGGCCTCGTCTCCGAGGACGGGTCGATGACGCGCAACGACATCTCCGACTACGCCTTCTCGACGCTGCAGGACCCGATCAGCCGGGTGTCGGGCGTGGGCGAGGTCAACGTCTTCGGGTCGGCCTACGCCATGCGGATCTGGCTCGACCCGCTGAAGCTCGCCAAGTACCGGCTCACCCCGCTCGACGTCTCCGCCGCGCTCCAGGCCCAGAACGCGCAGGTCTCGGCCGGGCAGCTGGGCGGCCTCCCGGCCGTCGAGGGGCAGCGGCTCAACGCCACCATCACCGCCCAGTCCCGGCTGCAGACCCCCGACCAGTTCCGCCGGGTTCTCCTGCGGGTGAATCCGGACGGCTCCCGGGTCCGGCTGCAGGACGTGGCCCGCGTCGAGCTCGCCGGCGAGTCCTCCGAGATCGAGACCTTCATCAACGGTCGCCCGTCGTCGGGCATCGGCGTGCGCCTCGCCGCCGGCGCGAACGCCCTCGTCACCGCCAAGGCCGT
>DAOMFN010000099.1:0-1523 GCA_035429785.1 Anaeromyxobacteraceae bacterium | reverse complement strand
TCGGCGCTGCTCGTGCTCGGGCTCGTGAAGCTCCCCACCGGCTTCCTGCCCCAGGAGGACCAGGGGCTCATGTACGCCCAGGTCGTGATGCCCCCGGGCAGCACGCTGGAGCAGACGAAGGCGGTGCTCGCGAAGGTGTCCGACCACCTGCTCTCCCAGGAGAAGGAGGCCGTGGAGTCGGTGATGTCCATCGCCGGCTTCAACTTCGGCTCCCGTGGCCAGAGCGCCGGCGTGTCCTTCATCCGGCTGCGCGACTGGGACACCCGCCTCGACGCCCGCAACCGCGCCGACGTGGTCGCGACCCGCGTGCAGAAGGCGCTCGGCGGGATCAAGGAGGCGAACGTCTTCGTCTTCACCCCGCCGGCGGTGACCGAGCTCGGCAACGCGAACGGCTTCGAGCTGCAGCTGCAGGACCGGGCCGGCCTCGGCCACGACGCCCTGCTCGCGGCGCGCAACCAGCTGCTCGACCTGGCCCGCAAGGATCCGCGCCTCGCCAAGGTCCGCGCCGGCGGCCTCGACGACACGCCGCAGTTCAACGTCGACGTCGACCAGGAGAAGACGGTCGCCCAGGGTCTCTCCATCGCGGAGGTGAACCAGACGCTCGCCTCGACCTGGGGCGTCGCCTACGTGAACGACTTCCTCGACAAGGGGCGCACCAAGCGCGTCTACATGCAGGCCGACGCGCCCTTCCGGATGAACCCCGAGGACCTCGGGCTCTGGTACGTCCGCAACCGGGCGGGGGAGATGGTCCCGCTCTCGGCCATCTCCTCCACCCGCTGGACCTTCGGCCCGCCCAAGCTGGAGCGCTTCAACGGCATCTCGGCCATGGCCATCCAGGGGGAGCCGGCACCGGGCCGCTCCTCGGGACAGGCCATGGCGGCCATGGAGGAGCTGGTCGGGAAGCTGCCGCCCGGGATCGGCTTCGAGTGGTCGGGGCTCTCCTACGAGGAGCGGGCCTCCGGCGCCAACGCGCCGCTGCTGTACGCGGTGTCGCTGCTCGTCGTCTTCCTCAGCCTGGCGGCGCTCTATGAGAGCTGGTCCATCCCGGTGGCGGTGATGCTGGTTGTGCCGCTCGGCGTGCTCGGCGCGGTGGGCGCCATGCTCGGGCGCGGGCTCGTGAACGACGTCTTCTTCCAGGTCGGGCTCCTGACCACGGTGGGGCTCTCGGCGAAGAACGCCATCCTCATCGTGGAGTTCGCGAAGGAGCTGCACGACCGGGGGAAGGACGTCGTCGAGGCGGCGCTGGAGGCGGCGCGCATGCGGCTCCGCCCCATCCTCATGACCTCGCTCGCCTTCATCCTGGGCGTCCTCCCGCTCGCCATCGCCCACGGGGCCGGGGCCGGCGGGCAGGTCGCCATCGGCACGGCCGTCATCGGCGGCATGCTCTCCGCCACCGCCCTCGCCATCCTCTTCGTGCCGCTCTTCTTCGTGGTCATCGCCCGGCGCAGCCGGCCGCGCCCCGGGCGCCAGGAGCCGAACGACCCGGACGCGGACGCACGGGCCGAGGAGGCCGAAGCGCTGGC
>DAOMFN010000098.1:0-6741 GCA_035429785.1 Anaeromyxobacteraceae bacterium | reverse complement strand
CGCCGGGAGCGATTCGCGCCCAGGGCGAGAAGGAGCACCGCCACGAGGAGCGAGCCGGTTCCGGCGAGGAGGAGCGGGAGGGCGCTGGACATCGAGCACACACGGAGCACCTGCCGTGCCAGAGGCGAGGCCGGACGCCCGCCCGCGGGCGCCGGAGGCACGTCGAGGAACCCAAGTGATTCTAACGAATTGGCGATCCGCACCGTCCGCCATCCCCGATGGGCGCACATCCCGACCGGTGGAGTCCAGGGTGCCCCCGACCCGGTGACCCGCACGGCGACCCGGGACGAGTGCCCCTTGCGCCGCCGAGCCGGACGCCGTACCTCCCCGTTGCCATGAAGGTCGCACTCACCATCGCAGGCTCGGACTCCGGCGGCGGCGCCGGGATCCAGACCGACCTGCACGCGTTCGCCGCCCACGGTCTCCACGGAACCTCGGCCATCACCGCCGTCACCGCCCAGAACACGGTCGGGGTCACCGCCTGGGCCCCGGTGGAGCCCGGGCTCGTGGAGGCCCAGATCGACGCCGTCGCCCAGGACATGCCCGTGGCCGCAGCGAAGACCGGCATGCTCCCCACCGCGGCGGTCATCGAGGCCGTCGTCCGGGCGGTCCGCCGGAACCGGCTCACCACGCTGGTCGTCGATCCGGTGCTGCTCGCCCGCAGCGGCGATCGCCTGGTCGATGCCACGGCCGAGCGGGCCTGCGTCGAGCTCCTCCTGCCGCTCGCCACCGTGGCCACGCCCAACGCGGCGGAGGCCGGTGCGCTCCTGGGCCGCCTGGTCCTCGACCTCGACGGGCTGATGGCCGCCGCACGGGACCTGCACGCGCTGGGTCCTCGCGCCGTCCTGGTCAAGGGAGGGGCCATCCCGGGCCCGAGGGCCGTGGACGTACTCTTCGACGGCAGCGAGCTCGTCCTGCTCTCCGTGGATCGGGTGGACACGCCCCACACGCACGGAACCGGCTGCACGCTCTCCGCCGCCATCGCGGCCCGGCTGGCGCTCGGCGACGGGCTGCGGGACGCCGTGGCGGCGGCGAAGGACTACCTCACGGCGGGGCTGCGCGACGCCTACTGCGTCGGCCGCGGGCGGGGCTGCGTCCGTCACCACGAGGTCGTTGCGCCGGGGAGGGCCGCCCGCTAGCTCCCCTGGATGGTCGGATCGTTCGCGCTCTCCCTCGTGCTGTCCTCCTCCGCCGTCTCCGGGCCCGCCTGCCCGCCGGAGCTCTTCCGCATCGGGCGCAGCACGAACGCCAACGAGGTCGTGTACCTGGCCCGGAAGGACAAGGACGGGCGCCTCGACGCCGACGACCCGCTCAAGGCCGAATGGCACATGCTGGCCGAGGACGGCCACCGCGAGGGCCTGAACTTCATCGAGAAGCTCCTCGCCTACGGTTTCAGCGTCGACCCGGCGGCGTCCGGCGACGGGTTCGTGGTCGTCCTGAAGGCCAAGAAGGACCGCCCGGTCCGGCTGGCGATGCGCGACGGCTGCCCCACGGCGACCGTCACCATCTCCGGCCGTCCGGCCGTGCTGCGTCGCATCTTCGTCCAGGCCGAGCCCAGCGAGGGGCTCATCCCCGAGGTCGCCTGGGCCGACATCGAGGGCGTGGACGCCGCCACCGGCGCCCCGGTCACCGAGCGCGTCGTCCCCCGGTGATGCCGGAGGCGGTCGTGCGCCGGTGCTTCCGTCCCGGCCCGGCTACCCGAGCTTCCTGAACGGCCAGAGGTGCTGCCAGCGGGCGACGCCCAGCGCCACCGCGACGGCCACGACGACCAGCCAGGCGATCACCCTGCGCCGCCTCGCGGCCGCGTCGACGAACGGATCCTGCAGGGAGCGGCTCGATCCCGGAGGCAGCACGGCGCGGTCGGTGAGCACGGTGCCGAGGGGCATGTTGATCGCCACCCGTCCGTTCACGGCCCAGCCGGTCCCGTCGAGGACCGGACCGAGCGTCCGCTCGCGGAGCTTGAGCCAGGCGACGAGGACCGCCGGCCCGGAGATGGCGAGCAGGATCCCGGCGATGGCGATCAGCTTCGCCCACCACGGCTGGAGCCCGATGAAGCCCGACACCGCCGCCCCGAAGATCGTGCCGAGGGCGCCGACGCCGACGCCGAGGGCGGCGATGATGCCGACCATCTTCCCCACGTCGACCGGCGCGGGAGCGGGCGCCTTCGCTGCCGTGGCGGCCCCGGCCGTCTTCTCGGCGACCTGGGTCATCTGCGCCTGGGACTCCTTGTCCTTCGCCGCCGCGAACCGCGCCGCCTGCTCGTTGATCGCCTTGACGAGCCGCCGGTAAGGGGACCAGAAGGCCTGGCGGAGGCTGATGGGGTTCTCCACGATCTTCGTGATCGTCGCGTCCCAGTCCTTGCCGCTCCGGTCGTAGAAGATGCCGTTGCGACCGGTGGCCAGGTAGGTGGAGTCGCCCTGGGTGACGCAGGCCACGATCTTCATCGTCGCGCCGCCGGCCCGGCGACAGTCGCAGTAGGCCAGGTACATCTGGCTGGCCGCCGCCACGGTCGCGTGCGCCGCCGGGTTGTCCACCTTCACGCAGAGGTGACAGGCCCGGCCGTCGACGTAGAGGGTGCCGGCCTGGAACACGGCCGGCATGCGCGGGTCGTAGAAGTCGGCGAAGTTGACGAAGTTCCGGAGGAGCCGGAAGAGATCGCGCCGGTACCGCACCATCCGGGCGAGTTCCACCACCTCGGCCGCCTCGTCCTTGCGCGCCTCGTCCTGCGCGAGGAGGGCCTCGACGTCGGCCCGCCCCGTCCCGGCGAGGATCTCGCCGACGCGGGCCGCTCCGAGCTTCTCGACCTTCGAGCCCTTCCGCGTGGCCAGCCAGGCCTCGTAGGGCGCGAACCTCGCCTTGAGGGCCTCCCAGTCGGCCCCGGAGAGGCTCGGCTGCCCGGCTCCGAGGACCTTCGCGACCGCGTCGCGCTGCAGGGCGGTCACGACTCCGGCCCAGGCGGGGTTGACCCCCTCGCCGAGCGGGAGCGGCCGGCCCGGCGCGATGCGGGCGATCGGCAGCGAGGAGACCTCGGCGCTCCCGGGCGAGAGATCCTTGCCGGCCATGGCGGCGATCTCCGCCTCCGGCCGGGCCAGCAGGGGGGGCATCCGGTCGTCGAGGGCGGCGAGCCCGGTGCGCGTGAAGTAGTCGTCCACCTTGGCGCGAACCGCGCGGACCGCGTCGGCCGCAGCCGGGGTGGCGTCCCCGAGCACCTGCACCTCCGGCACCCGGCCGGCCTTCCACCAGGCGTCGAAGTCGGCCAGCTCCGCGAAGAACGCCTCGAGGTGGGCCCGGTCGAGTCCGGGCTTGCCGCTGCGGTCGACCACCTCGCCGACGCAGGACATCGCGTCGACGACGACCTGCCGGCCCGGCCCCTCGGCAGCGGACTCCGGGATGATGACCCCGTCGCCGTTGAAGAGCGTCTTCTCGAAGGCGTGGGAGAGATCGGCGACGTCCTCGATGGTCACCTCCGACGCCTCGGGCTTGCCCGCGGCCGCCAGGAGCTGACGGGCCGCGGCGAGGAGGGCGCGGCCCTCCGGCGTGTCCTCCCGGATGGCGGAGAGCGGCAGGTCGGCCTTCCCCTGCACGATGTCCCCCAGGTCCTTCAGCCGGGCGTCGGCGAACCTCACCGCGGCGATCACCTCGGGTGCGCGCACCCGCCCGTCGTTGTCCGAGTCGAGCAGCGCCAGCGTGGCGGCGTCGAGCTCGAGCCCGTTCACCGGGCAGGCGAGCGCCACCCAGAGCTTCTGGTCGAGCCGGTCGAGGTTGCGCAGGTCCTCGGCGCGGTCGAGCCGGACCTGGTCGAGCCCGCCCACGCGGTGGAAGCGCCAGGGGTAGGGAGCGGTGCGGGAGGCGTCGGCCATGGTCGGACCTCGGTTGGAGATTCCACTGTGCTTATGCGGGAAGGCCACCGGCGCCCGACCTCGATGGGTATACTCGCGCGCATGTCGACCGAGGGTGCACGGGAGGCCGCCCCGACCCGGCGAATCCGGGCCATCCGCAACATCGGCATCATGGCCCACATCGACGCCGGGAAGACGACCCTGTCGGAGCGGTTCCTCTTCGCCGCGGGCCGGACCCACAGGATGGGAGAGGTCCACGACGGCGCTGCGGTCATGGACTGGATGGACCTCGAGCGCGAGCGGGGCATCACCATCACCTCGGCGGTGACCTCCTTCGAGTGGGACGGCCACGAGATCCACCTCATCGACACCCCCGGGCACGTGGACTTCACGGTCGAGGTGGAGCGGAGCCTCCGCGTGCTCGACGGCGCGGTCGTGGTCCTCGACGCGGTGAACGGGGTCGAGCCCCAGAGCGAGACGGTCTGGCGCCAGGCCGACCGCTACCGGGTCCCGCGCATCGCCCTCGCCAACAAGATGGATCGCGTCGGCGCCGACTTCGCCGAGACGCTGCGCTCGATGCGCGAGCACTTCCCCGACCACCGGAGCGCGGCGGTCCACCGGCCGCTCGGATCCGGCCCCGCCTTCGCCGGCTTCGAGGACCTCGTCGCCCGCACCACGGTGCGGTTCGGCGACGGCGACGACCCGCGCGACTTCACGGTCAGCGAAGGCCTCTCCGCGGAGGGGGAGGAGGCCCGGCGCGAGCTCTTCGAGAACGTCGCCGACGTGGACGACGGGGCGGCCACCGCGCTCCTCGACGACCGGGACCTCGACCCCGCCGCCCTCGGAGAGGCGGTCCGGCGCGCCACCGTCGCGGGAAGGTTCGTGCCGCTGCTCTGCGGATCGGCGCTGCGGAACAAGGGCGTGCCCCAGGTGCTCGACGCCGTCTGCGCCTGGCTCCCCTCCCCGCTCGACGTCCCGCCTCCCACCGGAGTGGACGCGACGGGCGCCGAGATCCAGGCGCCCCCGCCCTCGGACACGGCGCCGCTCGTGGCGCTGGCGTTCAAGGTCTCGCTCCTCGACGAGCTGCGCCGCTTCGTCTTCCTCCGCGTCTACTCCGGGCGCATCGCCGAGGGGGACGAGGTCTGGAACGCGAGCCAGCGCCGCAAGGAGCGCGTCTCCCGCGTCCTCCTCATGCACGCCTCGCAGAAGCGGCGGGTGCCCGCGCTGGGAGCCGGCCAGATCTTCGCGGTCATGGGTCTCAAGGACACGCGCACCGGGGACACGCTCACCTCTCCGGGGGAGTCCCTCGTCCTCGAGCGCATCTCCGCCTACGAGCCGGTGATCTCGGCGGCGGTCGAGGCGAGGAGCCTGCGCGACCGGGAGCTCCTCCTGGAGGCGCTCGCCCGGGTGGCGGACGAGGACCCGAGCTTCCGCTTCGCCGAGGACCCGGACACCGGGCAGCTGCTCGTCTCCGGCATGGGGGAGCTCCACCTGGAGATCGTCGCCGAGCGCCTGCGCCGCGAGTTCCGCCTCGAGGTCCGGACCGGGGAGCCCCAGGTCCTGCTCCGCGAGACCCTGACGGGCTCCGCCACCGGGGAGGGTCGCTTCGAGCGCTCGCTCGAGGAGGAGGAGATCTTCGGCCAAGCCGCGGTCCGCGTGGCCCCGCTCCCCCGCGGCGCCGGCTACCGATTCCAGGTCGCCCCCGAGGCGCGCGCCCTTCCCTTCCTGCGGGGGGAGACGCTCGAGATGGCCGCCGCCGGTGCCCAGGAGGCCGCGGAGACCGGGGTCCTCGAGGGGCATCCGCTCCAGGACGTGGAGGTCACCCTCACGGGTGCAACCTGGAAGGAGGGGGCCTCCCGTCCCTTCGCCTACAAGGTCGCGGTGGCCGACGCGGTGCGTGATGCGGCGAGCCGGGCCGGACCGGTCCTCCTCCAGCCCATCATGCGGACGGAGGTGGTCCTGCCCGCCGAGAACCTGGGCGAGGTCCTGGGCAGCCTGGACCGGCGCCAGGGCTCGATCCTCGACGTCTCCGACCGGGGGGAGGCCGTGAAGGTCATCCAGGGGGAGGCCCCGCTCCGGCGGATGTTCGGCTACGCCACCGAGCTGCGGTCCCTCACCCAGGGTCGAGCGGTCTTCACCATGCGCTTCGACCGCTTCGACCGGGCCGCCTGACCGGCCGCTCGACAAACGCGCGCGGGCGCGCTAGAAAATTTGGCGGCCCGCGCCACCAGGGTGGCCCGAGCCCACCGGGAACGGTTCCCGCGCGAACGACGAAGGAAGTGCTGGATGGCCAGTGGTACCGTGAAGTGGTTCAACGATGCGAAGGGCTTCGGATTCATCACGCAGGACGGCGGTGGTGAGGACGTCTTCTGCCACCACACGGCCATCCAGATCGAGGGATTCCGGACCCTGAAGGAGGGGCAGCGGGTCGAGTTCGAGGTGAAGAAGGGGCCGAAGGGGCTCCAGGCTGCCAACGTGAAGCCGCTGTAGGCCTCACCCCGAGCCGATCGCTGGAGGCCCGGCCTTCGGCCGGGCCTTCGCATTTCGAGGAGGACGCATGGTGTTCAATCCCGGAGCGACGAAGCGGCAGAAGGAAGCCGCCCGCCGCGAGAAGCAGCGGAAGAAGGACGAGCGGCGCGAGCAGCGCAAGCGCGAGAAGGAGTCGAACCCCGGCGCCGGCGGCACGCCCGGCGAGGACCCGGACATCGCCGGGATCGTGCCCGGGCCGCAGCCGCCGCTCGAGGACTAGAGCCGCTTCAGCACCTCGTCGGCCATGGCCCGCGTGGAGAGCCGGCCGCCGAGGTCCGCCGTGCGCGCCCCCTCGGTCACGGCGCGGTCGGCCGCCCGCTCCACCCCGGCGGCCTCCGCCTCGAGCCCCCGCGAGCGGCGCAGCAGCATCGCC
>DAOMFN010000097.1:0-6800 GCA_035429785.1 Anaeromyxobacteraceae bacterium | reverse complement strand
GGGCGAAGCGGGTCATGCTCCGCAACGTCCAGCAGGCGAAGTTCGAGAAGGTGCTGCTCCCCATCTCGAAGGTCGCCGTCACGGAGGCCGACCGGCGGCGCGTCGGCTTCGACGCCTTCTTCACCCACATCCTCATGCACGAGCTCGTGCACGGGCTCGGCCCCCACGAGCTCCGCAAGGACGGCCGACGCACCACGGTGCGCGAGCAGCTCGGCCCGGACTCGCCGGCCCTCGAGGAGGCCAAGGCCGACGTGGTGGGGCTCTTCGCGCTCCAGCGGCTGGTGGACCGGGGGGTCCTGCCCCGCGAGCTCGGGCAGTCGATGTACGCCACCTTCCTCGCCTCGGCCTTCCGCTCCATCCGCTTCGGCGTGAACGAGGCCCACGGGCGCGGGGTGGCGCTCCAGCTCAACTGGTTCCTCGACGAGGGCGGCGTGGCGGTGGGCAAGGACGGCCGCTTCCACGTCGTGGACGGGAAGATCCGCGCGGCGGTGGAGTCGCTCTCCCGCGAGATCCTGACCATCCAGGCCACCGGCGACGCGGCCCGGGGGAAGGCGCTCCTCGACCGGATGGCGGTGGTCCGGCCGCCGGTGGAGAAGGTGCTCGCGCGGCTGCGCGGGATCCCGGTGGACATCGCCCCGCGGTTCGTCACCGCCGAGACGCTCGCCGCGGGGACGCTCAGCGCCCGCTGAGACCGCGCCAGAGCTGCAGGGCCCCCATGCCGGCCATCGCCGCCGCGGAGGCGAGCGCCAGCGCACGCGCCGTCCGCGGCCCGATGCGCCCGGCCATCCCGAAGGCCACGACGAGCGCCCCCTTGCCGCCCACGAGCAGAAGGTAGAAGCCGAGGAGGAAGGCCACCGCCGGCGCCGCGCCGCCGCGCCAGGACTCCGCCAGGATGGGGCCGCAGACCGTGCTCCAGAAGATCCAGGGGCCCGGGCCGGCGGCGTTCACGAGCACCGCCTGGAGGAAGGGCGCTCCCCGGCGCTCCGGCCGTCCGCCGCCGGGGCCGGCGGCCGCCCCGGGTGGTTCACGCAGCGTCCGGAGGCTCCCCCAGGCCAGCCAGAGGAGCAGCGCGCCGCCGGCGATCTCGAGCGCGCGGAGGAGGCCGGGAGGCACGCGGGTGAGCGCGAGGAGCACGACCGCCACGATGGGGCCGTCGCTCACCAGGGGTGCGAGCACGAGCGGGAGCGCGCGCCGGATCCCCCCGCGGGCGGTGCGGTCGAAGAGGAAGGCCTGGAACGGGCCGGGCGAGGCCGCCGCCGAGAACCCCAGCCATGCTCCCTGAGTGAAAAGCGAAAAAATCGCGCTCACCGGTCCACTTTCTCGCAAAGCGTGCGCGGCGCCCCTTGACGACGGTCAAACGCGCACGGAAAGACCCCCGTTTCAGCCGTACCGGGAGCGGAATGCTTCTTGTAAGTTCTCCCCGCTCGCCGTTCCAGGCGGAGGGAAGAATGAACGAGGAATACCGGTACGACTACAGGACGGTGGAGGGGTACATCCTCTCGGCCATCGTCTGGGCGGTGGTGGGGCTGGTGGTCGGGCTCCTCATCTCGGTCCAGCTCTTCGCCCCGGCGCTGAACTTCGCGCCCTGGGCCACCTACGGCCGCATGCGGACCGTGCACACGAACATCCTGGGCTTCGGCCTCGGGGTGGGGGCCATCTTCGGCCTCTCCTACTACATCCTCATGCGGCTGACCCGCCGCCCGCTCCTCTTCCCGAAGCTGGCGCGGCTCCAGATGTGGCTCTTCAACGTCGGCATCCTGCTCGCGCTGGTGACCCTCTCCATGGGCTACACCCAGTCGCTCGAGTACGCCGAGATGGAGTGGCCGCTCGACATCGCCATCGTCATCCTCTGGGTGATGTTCGCGGTGAACGTGGTGGGCACCATGCTCGTCCGCCGCGAGGAGCAGATGTACATCTCGCTCTGGTACATCATCGCCACGGTCGTCGGCGTGGCGGTGCTGTACATCGTGAACAACCTGGCGATCCCGGCGGGGCTCCTGAAGAGCTACCACCTCTTCGCCGGCGTGAACTCGGCCAACGTGCAGTGGTGGTACGGCCACAACGTCGTGGGCTTCGTGTTCACGATGCCCATCCTGGCCATGTTCTACTACTTCTTCCCCAAGTCGACGGGGCTGCCCATCTACAGCCACCGGCTCTCGATCGTGGCCTTCTGGTCGCTCGTGTTCGGCTACCTCTGGACCGGCGCGCACCACCTCGTCTACACGCCGCTGCCCGACTGGATCCAGACGCTCGGCATCGTCTTCACCCTCTTCCTCATCGCGCCGTCCTGGGGCTCGGTGGTGAACGGCTACGGCACCATCGGCGAGGACTGGTCGAAGATGAAGACCGACTACCTCGCCAAGTTCTTCGTCCTCGGCATCACCTTCTACGGCCTGCAGACGGTCCAGGGGCCCACCCAGGGCCTGCGGGTGGTCTCGCAGCTCATCCACTACACCGACTGGGTCCCCGGCCACGTGCACATGGGCACGATGGGCTGGGTCGCGCTCACCGTGACGGCCTCGGTCTACTACGTGATCCCCAGGATCTACGGCACCGAGATCTACAGCGTGAAGCTCGCCAACCTCCACTTCTGGCTCGTGCTCGTCGGGCAGCTCATCTTCTCCTTCACCGGGTGGATCACCGGCATCCAGCAGGGCGCCATGTGGAAGGCGCTCACGCCCGAGGGCACGCTCAAGTACACGTTCATGGAGTCGCTGGTGAAGAACTACCCGTACTGGCACGTGCGGTCGCTGGGCGGGGCCATCTTCATCGTCGGCATGGTGGTCTTCGTGCTGAACGTGCTGCTCACCATCCAGAAGGGGCGCGCGCTCGAGGCCGGCAGGTCGGCGGCCCCGGCGGCGGCGTAGGGGAGGGCGGACACCATGGCCGGAACGCTCGAACGGAAGCCCATCCTCTTCACCCTGGCGGTCACCGTCGCGGTGCTCGTCGGGTCCATCGTCATGATGGCCTACCCGATGCTGCGCCCCGAGATGCACCCGAAGCTCGAGGGGCTGCGCCCGTACACGCCGCTGCAGCTCGCCGGGCGCGACGTGTACCAGCGCGAGGGGTGCGTGAACTGCCACACCCAGACCGTCCGCCCGCTGCGCACCGAGGTCATGCGCTACGGCGACTTCTCCAAGGCCGGCGAGTTCTACTACGACCACCCCTTCCTCTGGGGCTCGAAGCGGACCGGTCCCGACCTGGCGCGCGAGGGCGGCAAGCGCCCCGACTCCTGGCACCTCGCGCACTACGCCGATCCCCAGAAGATCGTCCCCCGCTCCAACATGCCGGCCTACCCGTGGCTCGCGAAGGCGACGCTCGACGCCGCCAGCGTGAAGGCGCACATGGACGCGCTCGGCATGCCCTACACGAAGGAGCAGCTCGCCGAGCTCGGCACGAAGACCGAGATGGACGCGCTCGTCGCCTACACCCAGCAGCTCGGCCATGCGGTCGCGAAGGTGCAGCCGGGCGGGGCCTTCGACCTCGCCGCGGTGAACCCGTTCAAGGACTCGCCGCAGGCCATCGCCGAGGGCGCGAAGCTCTGGGCGTCGAGCTGCTCCGTCTGCCACGGCGACGAGGGGCACGGCGGCATCGGGCCGTCGATCACGGACGGCAAGTTCCTCGGCCAGCCGGGCTACGGCACGGACGGCGAGTACTTCGCCATCATCGCCGGGGGCAGCGACGCCAAGAAGGCCATCGGCCGCCCCGGCCTGCCCGACGGCGGCATGGAGGCCTTCGCCGGCCAGATCCCGCCCGACGGCATCTGGCGCATCGTCGCCTTCATCCGCGCCCAGCAGAAGCACGAGGCGGCCGAGTCGCCCGGTGTGGAGAAGCGCGAGCACGAGACCGGCGGAAAGCACTGAGAGGGAGAACGGCCATGAACGAACTTCCCGACACACCGGACGCGCTCGAGGCGAAGGCGACGGCGAAGAAGGTCCCGCTGGGCTGGTGGGCGCTCTACTGGGGGCTCATCGTCTGGGGCGTCTACTACGCATGGACCTACACCCCGTCGCTGGGCGGCTGGTCGCAGGGCAAGGCCTTCGAGGAGGCCACCCAGGCCGCGGCCGCCGCCTCCGGCGACGCCGGTGCCAACATCTTCGCCACCGTGCTCTTCACCGTGCTCCCCACCGCCGCGGCCATCGGACTCTGGCTGGCGGCGAAGGGTCGCAAGGGTGGGAAGGGCTAGGGCGCCGTGAAGCCCGAAGGCATCCCCGGCGACGACTGGGTCTACCTCGCCTTCGGGCTCCTCCTCAGCGGCGCCCTCGTCTGGGTGATGGTCCACTACTTCTCCCGGAAGCGGAAGGCGAACGTCGAGGAGGCGAAGTACAAGATGATGGATGACGACGAGTAGCGGCGCGGGCCCCACGACCCGGCGGTTCGGTCCCTGGCGGCGCTGGGCGGGGGCGGCGCAGGCGGCGCTGTTCGTGGGCCTGCCCTTCGTCACCGTGCGGGGGGAGAGCGCGCTCCGGTTCGACGTCCCCACGCTCCGTCTCCACGTCCTCGGCGCCACCCTGTGGATGGACGAGTTCTTCGTCCTGCTCCTGGCGCTCCTCGCGCTCACCTTCCTCTTCCTGCTCGTCACCTTCGTCTGGGGCCGGGTCTGGTGCGGCTGGAGCTGCCCGCAGACGATCCTGGGCGACCTCACCGGGATGCTGGCCGCCGAGCGCGCACGCAAGCGGCCGCGCCGCGGCCGGCTGGCGCTGGGCTGGGGGGCGGTGGCGCTCGTCTCGGCGACCTTCTCCGCCGCCACGCTCTGGTACTTCGTCCCGCCCCTGGAGTTCGGCCGCCGGCTCCTCGCCGGGCAGCTCGGGCCGGTCCTCTCCGGGAGCTGGGCGGTGCTCGGGGCGGTCCTCTTCCTCGACCTGGCGCTCGTCCGGGGACGCTTCTGCGCGACCACCTGCCCGTACGCCAAGCTGCAGGGCGTGCTCTTCGACCGGGCCACGCTCGTCGTGGCCTACGACGACCGGCGCGACGCGGAGTGCATCGACTGCGGGGCCTGCGTGCGGGTGTGCCCCACCGGCATCGACATCCGCGACGGCCTGCAGTACGAGTGCATCGCCTGCGCGCAGTGCGTGGACGCCTGCGCCCCCATCATGGCGAAGCGGGGCACGCCCACCCTCGTGGACTACTTCTTCGGGGCGCCCGGCGAGCGGCCGCGCCGCCTGCGGCCGGTGGTCCTGGGGCTCGGGGCGGCCACGCTCCTCGCCGCGGCGGGGACGGTGGTCGCGGCGGTCCAGGCGACGCGGGAGAGCCTCGACCTCTCCGTGGCCCCCTCGGTCGGCTTCACGCCGCGCCTCTCACCGGACGGGCGGGTGGTGACCGCCTACGACGTCTCGGTGGAGAACCGCGGGCGGGCGCCGGTGTCGCTGCGCCTCTCGCTCGCGCCCGCCACGGGCGAGGCCACCCTGAGCCCCGACCAGGTGGACCTGGCCCCCGGCGAGCACCGGAAGGTCCGCGTGGTCGCGTCCGCGGCGGGACTCGGGCCTGGACCGGTGGTGGACGCCGAGCTATCGGCCCGGGCGGCCGGGGGTGATACGGTACGGGCCCGGGTTCCCATGTTCCTGCCGAGGGCCAGGTGAAGGTCGTCATCGCCATCGTCGCGGCCGTGGTGCTCGGCGCGGTCGCCGTCACCATCTGGGTGGCGAGCGGGAGCTACGAGCGCACCGTGGTCGCCGATCCCTACCAGTCGGGCATCCACCACGACGCCGACCGGAGGCGCGCCGAGGCGCTCGGCTGGGGCATGACGGTGGACGAGGCGTCGCTGCGCTCCGGGCCGGAGGCGTCGCTCCCGGTCCAGCTCACGGGCAAGGGCGGGCAGCCGCTCGAGGGCGCCGAGGTCACCGTGCGGGTCTCGCGCCCCGGCACCACCCGGCTCGACCGGCTGGCGTCCGCGCGGGCGTCGGGCGCCGGACGCTACGTGGCGGTCGTCCCGCTCCCCGAGCCCGGGTTCTGGGACCTCGACGTCATGATCCGCAAGGGGCAGGACACGCTCACGCTCGGGCGCTGGATCCACGTCGGCGGCGCCGTGGGCGAGGGCGTCCACTGCGACGCGGGCAGCCGCGCCTGCGCGGCCGAAGCCGGGGGCTTCCGGGTGACGCTCGACCTCTCGCCGCACCCGCCCCGGCCGCTCGCCGAGTTGCGCCCCACGGTGGAGCTGAGGCGCGGGGGAGCCGCGGTGAGCGACGCCGAGGTGTCGGTCGAGCTCTCCATGCCCGGCATGTACATGGGGGAGAACCGCATCCCGCTCCGCCCCGACGGAGCCGGCTACTACTCCGGGACCGGGGCCCTCCTGCGCTGCGCCAGCGGCAGGCGCGACTGGGTCGCCGAGGTCGTGGTGCGCGCCCCGGGCGGCGCCGAGGCGCGGGCGCGCTTCCCGTTCCAGGCGGCGGAGTAGGGCCGGGCGCCCTCCGGCATGGACGCGACGCTCCCCATCGCCCTCGCCACGGGGTTCCTGGGCGGCTTCGGCCACTGCGTGGCCATGTGCGGACCGCTCGTGGGCGCGCTGGGCCTCTCGGCGCCGCCCGGCATCCCGGTGCGCCGGTCGCTCGCCCCGCAGCTCGCCTACCACCTCGGGAGGATCACGACCTACGGCACGGTCGGGGCGGCGATGGGGCTCGCCGGCTCCTTCGTGAACGTGGCCGGGCGCATGGCCGGGCTCCAGGACGCGGTGGCGGTCGCGGCGGGCCTCCTGCTCGTGGCCATGGGGCTCGGCGCGGCCTCCCGCTGGCGCCTCCTGCGCGACGCGGAGGGACGGGTTGCCGGGCGGGTGATGCGGGCGGTGCGCAGCCTGGCCGGCCACG
>DAOMFN010000096.1:0-6813 GCA_035429785.1 Anaeromyxobacteraceae bacterium | reverse complement strand
GGTCGCCGGCCGTCCTGGAGTAGTCCCGTGCGGCGGGGAAGGCCGCCGCCGCGTCGCCCGACGCGCTGCGCCTCCTCTCCGACCCCGACTTCCGGGCGCGCCTGGAGGCGGCGCAGGAGCGGCTCGACCGGAACGGCGCCGGCCGGTAGGGGGCGAGGTGCGGGCGGGCGTGAGCCGGCTACCGCGACTTCCGCGAGGCGCGCCCCACGTCGACCATGGCATCGCTTCCCGGGTGGCGACGCTCGTGGGCCCGCTTCAGCTTGGCGTAGAGCCCGTCGAGCCGATCGAGGAGGCGGCGGTGCTTGCGCGGCTTGCGGGTGGAGAGCGCGTTCGCGAAGACGATGGGCGCGGCCACGGTGGAGTCGGAGTAGACCACCACGTGGTTCTTCAGCATGTGGGCCTGGACCTTGCCCCAGCTGATGGCCTCGCTGGGCGTGGCGCCGGAGAGCCCGCCCCACTGCGGGGAGTCGGTGGAGATCTGGAGCACGTACTCGTGCCCGCCCCGGTTCAGGTCCAGGATCTGCCAGAGGGTGGGCTGGGTCTGGAGGTAGAAGTTCTTCGGCGACCCGCCGCCGAGGATGACGACGCCGTTCACCTTGGCGTCGTAGACGATCGCGGTCGACTCCAGGACGTCGAGGTCGGGGTCGATGGTGGTCTCCCCGCCCCGCAGCTTCATGGCGGCCACGTTCATCCCGATGGAGGAGTCCCCTGGCGAGCTCGTGAACACCGGCACGCCGCACCTCGCCGCGGTGGCCACCCAGGAGCGCTGGGGCTGGGGCGCGTGCTGGAGGACGAGGTGTCCCAGGTAGGCGTGGAGGCGTGGGGTCGAGATCCGGCCGCGGAGCTCCGGCGGCGCCTTCTCGAGGGCCTCGCGGACGAAGGCGTCGGTGTCGAGCAGCGAGTCCTCGGTGATGAAGACGTCGTAGATGCGCTCGATGCCGGCCCGGTAGAGCTCCCGGTCGTCGGCCTGGAAGTGCCCCTGCACCACCGGCAGCTCGAGGGCGAAGTGGAGGTCGTGGTAGAGGTTCGCGCCGGTCGAGATGACGAGGTCGACGAAGCCGGCCTCGATCATCGCCTGGATCGCGCCGCCCAGCCCGGCCGGGGCCATGGCCCCGGTGACGGTGAGGGCGATGGTGGCGTCGTCGTCGATCATCCGGCCGAAGAGGTCGCACCCCTCTGCGAGGCGGCCGCCGTTGAAGGCGCCGGCGCGGCGGTAGACGTCGACGAGGTCCACGACGGACATGCCCTTCCGGAGCCGCATGGGCTCCACGGGCGGGCGGGAGAGATAGCGCTTGCGCAGCGCGTTCGCGGAGGGCTTCCTGGACATGGCGGGCGCGGATCCTGTCGGACCCGCCCCCCGGCGTCAACGAATCCGCGCCGTACGGCCCAAGGGGCCGGAATCGCGGCGTTTCAGGGCGAGGCAGGGGCGGCCGGCATCGGGACGACGTCGGCCACCGGCGGAGGCTCGGCCGGGACGAGGGAAGCGAGGGTGGTGTTGCGGAAGACCTCCAGCATCCGGTCCTGCCCCTCGCGCCACACGTGGGTCACGGTGCAGAAGGACTGCCGGCTGCAGGCGTCGTCGCCGTCGAGGCAGACGTTGATGGCCACGGGCCCCTCGGCCGCCTCGATGATGTCGAGCATGTTGATGGTCTCGGCGGGCCGGGCGAGCTTGTAGCCCCCGTGGGGGCCGCGGGTGGACCGGACGATGCCGTGGTCGACGAGCGTCTTCAGGATCTTCGCCAGGAAGTCCTCGGGGACGTCCATCTTCTTCCCGATCTCCCGGAAGGGGACCACCGTTCCCTCGGGGATGGACGCGAGGTGCACCATGGCCCGCACTGCGTAGTCGATCTTCCTGGAGATCCGGAGGACGTGCTGCATCGGCGCTCCTGCACCCCGGGCGGGCCGGGCTTAAGATGACGCGAGAGAGATCAACGGCATGGACCCCAACGACCCTATCATCGACCTGCACACTCATTCTACCGCATCCGACGGCCAGTACCGTCCCGTGGACGTGGCAAGGATGGTGGCCGAGGTGGGGACGCGGGCCTGGGCGCTCACCGACCACGACACCGTCGCCGGGCTCGAGCCCGCCGCGCGGGCGGCGCGGGACCTGAACGTCCGTTTCGTCCCCGGCATCGAGCTCTCCGCCCTCCTCGACGAGCGGGAAGTCCACGTCCTCGGCCACTTCATCGACCCCGTCCACCCCGCCCTCCGCGCGTTCGAGGACCTGCTCGCCGACCACCGGCGGACCCGGGTCCAGAAGATCGTCCGGCTGCTCGCCGCCCAGGGGGTAGCGGTGACCGAGGAGGCCATCGTGGCCTGCAGCGGCGGGAAGACCATCGGCCGCCCCCACGTGGCCCGGGCGCTGCTCGAGGCCGGGGCGGTCTCCTCGGTGAAGGAGGCCTTCGACCGGTGGCTCGGGGAGGGGCGGCCGGCCTACGTGGGTCGCTACCGCCTCACCGCCGAGGACGCCGTGAAGATGATCCGCCGGGCCGGCGGGACCGCCACGCTCGCCCACCCGGGCGTCTCGCGGGTGAACCCGCGGGAACTCCCCCGGCTGCGGCAGCTGGGGTTCGACGGGGTGGAGGCCGAGCACCCGGACCACCCGGTCGAGCAGGCGGCCCGCTTCCGGGAGGAGGCGGCAGCGGCAGGGCTGGTCTGCACCGCCGGCAGCGACTTCCACGGGGAGGTCGTGGCTCCCGACCGGTTCCTGGGGACGAGCCGGATGGCGTCGTCGGACCTCGAGGCGCTCGAGGCGCGCCGTCCCTGACGGCTCCCCGGAACGCGAACGGCGCCCGCCCGGAGGCGGACGCCGCTCGGATGGGCCGGGCCGCGCGGGGCGGCGGGCCGGACCTCAGCCGCGGAAGAACGTGCCGAGGGAGAGGCGGGTCCAGTCCATGATCGGCGTGACCCAGATGCCGAAGAGCACGGTCGCGAACGCGAAGCCGGAGAGCAGCCACTTGTAGGAGAGCGGGTACTCGACGTCGGTCTCGACGAGCGGCGCCTCGAAGAACATCGTCCGGAGGATGCGCGCGTAGTAGTAGAGCGCCACCGCGGTGTTCAGCGCCGCGACGATGGCGAGCCAGGCGTACCAGGTCCCACCCGGCCCGGGCACGCGGTCGATCACGGCCACGAAGAGCCAGTACTTGCCGGTGAAGCCGATGGACGGCGGCAGGCCGGTGAGGGCGAAGAGGAACACCGCCATCGACACCGCCGCCAGCGGCGCGCGCCGCCCCAGCCCGCGGAACTCGAAGATGGAGGGGGACCCGGTGTAGCGCTCGACCACGATGACCGCGAGGAAGGCCCCGAGGTTCATCACGAGGTAGGCGAGCATGTAGACCATCACCGCCTGGGTGCCGACGAAGGAGTTGGCGGCGAGCCCCATGAGCGCGTAGCCGGCGTGGGCGATGGAGGAGTAGGCGAGCAGCCGCTTCACGTTGGTCTGCGGCAGCGCGGTGAGGTTGCCGAGGGTCATGGTGACCGCGGAGAGGACGCCGACCACCGCCGGCCAGGGCACGTTGCCCACCGGGACGGAGAGACCCATCATCGAGCCGGGGACGTCGAGCGAGCCCCAGAGGAGGCGGGCCGCCAGCGCGAAGCCGGCCGCCTTCGGGCCGGTGGAGAGGAAGGCGGTGAAGGGGGTGGGGGCGCCCTCGTACACGTCCGGGGCCCACATGTGCCAGGGCACGGCCGCGATCTTGTAGCCCACGCCCGAGGAGACGAGGACGATGGCCAGGATGAGCCCCAGCCGGTAGGGCATGGTGGGCGGCACCCGCGCGATGGCGTCGGCGAAGCGGGTGATGTCGGTGGTCCCGAGCATGCCGTACAGGTAGCTCATGCCGAAGACCATCGCCCCGGAGGCCACGCCGCCGTAGATGACGTACTTCAGCGCCGCCTCGGCGGCCTTCCGGTCGCCCTTGGAGTAGCCGGCCAGCGCGTAGCTCACCATCGAGACGAGCTCGATGGCCATGTAGATCATGAGCAGGTCGGTGGCGCTGGCCATGAGGAACAGGCCCAGCACGATGGCGACCAGCAGCGCGTAGAACGGGCCGATGCGCGAGGCGGGGTAGGCGAGCGACGGGCCGGCGATGAGCACGGTGAGCGCGCCGCCGGCCAGGAAGAGCCACTTGAAGAAGATCGCGAACGCGTCGTTCGCGACCATCCCGTTGAAGAGGGACTGGGCCGTGGGAGGCTGCGCGGCGAGCAGCACCGCGGCCAGCCCCAGGACGGCGAGCGTGGCCGCGCCGAGGAGGCGCGCCCGGGACTCGCTCCGGCGCCAGACCAGGTCGAGCATGAACAGCGCGAGCGTGCCGAGCGTGAGCACGAGCTCGGGGCGGAACCACCCCGTGCTGCGCACGTTCTCGGCGACGAGGAAGGGCTGGATGTCCATCGTGCGGTCTCCCGCCTCCCTAGGTGGGGCGGAGGTTCTGGATGAGCATCTGCAGCGCCGGGTTGATCGCGTGCAGGATGAACTGCGGGTAGAAGCCGAGGAAGATCATGATCGCCGCGAGCGGGTAGAGCGTGATCCGCTCGCGCCAGTTCACGTCGGGGAACCCGGCGTAGGCCGCGTTCAGCTTGCCCAGGAAGACCCGCTGCATCGACCACAGGTAGTAGGCCGCGGTCAGGATCACCGCGGTGGCCGCGATGATGGTGAAGGTCAGGTAGACCGGGAAGCTGCCGAGCAGCACCATGAACTCGGGGATGAAGCCGGCCAGGCCGGGGAGGCCCAGCGAGGCGAAGAAGGCGAGGCCGGTGAGCCCGGAGTACTCGGGCAGCTCCTTGGCCAGGCCGCCGAACCGCTCCATGTCGCGGTGGTGGGCGCGGTCGTAGATCACGCCGACGAGGAGGAACAGCGCCGGGCTGATGATGCCGTGGGTGAACATGTTGTACACGGCGCCGGAGATGGCCATGGGCGTCATGGCCGCCATCCCGAGGAGCGTGAACCCCATGTGCGACACGGACGAGTAGGCCACCATCTTCTTGATGTCCTTCTGCGCCAGCGCCACGTAGGCGGCGTAGATGATGTTGATGACGCCGAAGACGGCGATGGCGTTGGCGGCCCACTCGGTCGCGTCCGGCAGGAGCGGGTAGTTGAAGCGCAGGATGCCGTAGGGGCCCATCTTCAGGAGGATGCCGGCCAGGATGACCGAGATGGGGGTGGGGGCCTCGACGTGGGCGTCGGGCAACCAGGTGTGGAAGGGGAACATCGGGATCTTGATGGCGAACCCGATGAAGAAGGCCACGAAGACGATCTTGGTGAAGCCGAAGCCCAGGATGGAGGCGGCCGAGGCGAACTGGCCGGCGCGACCCTGCGCGGCGAGCTCGAGCAGGTTGAAGGTGTGCTTCGCCGACATCGTCCCGTCGGCGAGCATGGCCGGCAGGCTGCGGTAGTAGACGGCGATGATGGCGAGCAGCATGAGCACCGAGCCCGCCAGGGTGTAGAGGAAGAACTTGATGGCCGCGTACTCGCGCCGCGGGCCGCCCCAGACGCCGATGAGGAAGTACATCGGCAGGAGCATGACCTCCCAGAAGACGTAGAAGAGGAACATGTCCAGCGAGACGAAGGTGCCCATCATGCCGGTCATGAGGAGCAGCAGGAGCACCATGTAGCCGGGGACCATCCGCACCGAGAAGTGCTTGGGGTGGTGCTCGTCGTGGCCGTGCCCGTGGTCGTCCTCGTCCATCCCGGCGAGGTGGATGGCCTTCTCGCCGCCCTGCCACCAGGGCATCGAGGCGATGGCCGCCACGAAGGAGATGAGGCCGGTGAGGAGCACCATCGAGATGGAGAGCCCGTCCACGCCCACGAACCACTCGACGTTGAAGGGGCGGATCCAGACGGCGCGGCTCACCATCTGCACGCCGGTGGCCTTGCCCTGGACGAGGAGCCCGGGGGCCCGCGGGTCGAACCAGTGCCAGGCCAGGAACGACGTGAGCATCATCAGGGCGCTCGCGACGAGCGTCACCCAGCGGGAGGCCTGGTCGAGGAACCGCTTCGGGAGGCCGAGGAAGTACCTCACCGCCATCAGCGCCAGGATGACGGCGGCGCCGATGATCGGGAGGAAGGTGGCCCAAACCAGCACGTTGTCGGGGCGGATCATGAAGCCGGTCTCCTAGCGGAAGAGGAAGTTGAGCAGGACGACGAGGAGCGACCCGAGGGCCGCGCCGTAGAGGTAGGTCTGGATGCGGCCGGACTGGAGGGTGCGGAGCGCGCGCCCTCCCTCGCGGGTGAGGCCGCCGACGCCGTTCACGGCGCCGTCGACGACGTACTTGTCGATGGCGTCGTCGATGGAGGCGACGAGACGCGCCAGCCAGCCGAAGAAGTTCACGATCCAGTCGACGACGTGCTGGTCGAACCAGGACAGGAAGGCGGCCAGGAACAGCGCGGGGCGGACGACCACCGCGTGGTAGGCCTCGTCCACGTAGTACTTGTTGTAGACCACCGTCCAGATGCCGAAGAAGCGGTGCTTGAGGTCGTGCGGCACCCGGCTCTTGCCGTCCTTGAAGAGCTTCATGGCGAAGAACCAGCCGATGGTGGCGGCGGCCACGCCCATGCCCTGGAAGAGCCACTCGACCGCGTGGGGGTAGTGGGCGAAGGACACCTCGACC
This sequence comes from Anaeromyxobacteraceae bacterium, assembly GCA_035429785.1. Taxonomy (GTDB): domain Bacteria; phylum Myxococcota; class Myxococcia; order Myxococcales; family Anaeromyxobacteraceae; genus CAIOAK01. The sequence continues at coordinate 207 of DAOMFN010000096.1, read as the reverse complement.
GGGAGCGCCGGGGCCAGCCAGTGCTCGAGGATGGGCGCGTGGTGCGACCAGAGCATCGGGATGCCGAGCAGCGAGACCAGAACCGCGCCGGCGGCCAGGGTGGCGAGGACGAAGGTGATGGACTTCGGCGACTCGTGCGGCGGGCCGCCGTGGTGGCCGTGGTCGTCGTGCCCGCCGTGTGCGTCGTCGTGGGCCGGGGCGTGCGCG
>DAOMFN010000095.1:0-6865 GCA_035429785.1 Anaeromyxobacteraceae bacterium | reverse complement strand
GCCGCCCGCCTTCGTGGAGCAGGCCTGGAGGTGGCTCGCGGCGCTCCCCGGCCGGGACGTGACCCGGCTGCGCGACCGCTTCCAGAACCTCCAGCCCGACCTCGACGCCTGGCTGGGCGAGGTGGAGGTGCCCGAGTCGGGCGGGCTCGCGGCCCACGACCTCGTCTTCGAGACCTGGGCCATGATGGACCAGGCCTTCGACGACCGGCTCGGCGACGTGGACTGGAGGGAGCTGCGCGAGCTCGAGGCCGAGCCGCCGGCGCTGGAGAGCGTCCAGCCGGCGCTGGCCGGCTACGTGGCCGAGCAGCTCGACAACCTCGAGGACGAGGACCCGGCCTTCGGGGTCGCCGAGCGGGCGCAGGTCGAGCGGGTCATCGCGGCGGCCGGAGCGGCGCTCACCCGCGTCGTGGCCGAGTAGCTACTTCGGCAGCCCCCCGATGAACTCCAGCAGCGCGGCGTCGAACGCCGCCGGCTGCTCGACGTTGGGCATGTGGCCCGCCCCGGGGATCTTCACCAGCCGCGAACCCTTGATCGCCGCGGCCATCTTCTCGGCCTCGATGGGCGGGGTGAGGGTGTCCTCCTCGCCCACCACGACGAGCGTCGGGCACCCGATGGTGGCGAGCGTGGGGGTGGAGTCGGGGCGCCGCGCCATCCCGCGCTGCGCGGCGGCCACGCCCGCCGGCGTTCCCTGGCCGATGAGGTGGCGGATCTCCTTCACGGCGGCCGGGTCGGGCTGGGGCCGGAGCAGCTTGGGCGTCATCTCGTCCGCCACCCAGTGGAGCCCCTTCTCGAGCGCGTTCTTCGCGAAGGTCTCGCGGTTGGCCGCGCCCTCCGGCGTGTCGGCGCCGGAGCGGGTGTCGCAGAGGGCGAGCCCCCGGAAGAGCCCCGGGCGCCGGCGGAAGATCTCGAAGGCCAGGTAGCCGCCCATCGACAGGCCGGCCACCACCGCCCGGTCCACCCGCGCCGCGCCGAGCACCTCGAGCACCTGCTCGGCGAGCGCCTCCATGGTGGACGGCTCGGAGCGGGGCGCGCTCCTGCCCAGGCCGGGGTAGTCGGGGGCGATCACCCGGTAGCGCGGCGCGAGCGCCGCGATCTGGCGCGACCACATCCCCGAGTGGAGCGGGAAGGCGTGGAGCAGGAGGACCACGTCCTTTCCGTTCCCCGTGTCCTGGTAGTGGATCTTCGCGCCGACGGCATCGGTGGTGGGCATGACGGGGGATCCTCCGGAGGACCCCCATCATGGACACGCCCCGCGCCGCGGATCAAACCCGCGACGCAGGGCGCGTCGGTTCCCGTCCTGTCCGGCTACTTCTTCTTCGCCTCGACCACCTTCACGACGGCCGTCGAGCCCGGCACCTTGCCCCCCTCGGGGAGCGGCTCGGCCCGGCCGCCCAGGCACTCGGCCAGGAAGGCCTCGGCGCGGGCGTTGAAGTCGATCCGGTTGGGGGGACGGGCGAAGCCGTGCCCCTCGTCCGGGTAGAGGACGTAGGTGACGGGCAGCCCCTTCGCCTCCATGGCCGCCACGATCTGCTCCGACTCCGCCTGCTTCACGCGCGGGTCGTTCGCGCCCTGCCCGATGAGGAGCGGGGACTTGATCTTGTCGGCCGAGAAGAGCGGGGAGGCGGCGCGGAGCAGCGCCTCGTCGGTCTTGGGGTCGCCCATGCGCTGGTGGAACTGGGAGATCATGGGGGCCCAGTAGGGGGGGATGCTCTGGAGGAGCGTGAACAGGTTGGACGGGCCCACGATGTCCACGCCGCACTTGAAGACGTCGGCGGTGAAGGCGAGCCCGGCCAGCGTGGCGTACCCGCCGTAGGAGCCGCCCATGATGGCGACGCGCTTCGGGTCGACCCAGCCCTTCTTCGCCGTCCAGTCGACCGCGTCGAGCAGGTCGGTGTGCATCGCCTTGCCCCACTGCTTGTTGCCGGCGTTGAGGAACTTCTTGCCGTAGCCGGTGGAGCCGCGGAAATTCACCTGCATCACCGCGTAGCCGCGGTTGGCGAGCCACTGCGCGTAGGGGTTGTAGCCCCAGCTGTCGCGGGCCCACGGGCCGCCGTGGACGAAGAGGACGAGCGGGAGGTTCGCCTGCCGCACGCCCACGGGCAGGGTGAGGTAGCCGTTCAGGGTGAGACCGTCCCGCGCCGGGAAGGAGACCGCGCTCATCTGGGCGAGCGGCAGCCCCTCCAGCTTCGGCTGGTGCACGAACATGAAGGTGCCCTTCTTCGCCGTGCGGTCCCAGGTGTAGTAGCGCACCGGGCCCCGGTCCTCGGTGAAGCCCACGAGCCAGGTCTTGTCGTCGAGGCTGCGGCTGGTGACGGCGAAGTCCCCGCCGGAGAGCTTGGAGATGCCCTCGAAGTCCTCGCGGACGAGCGGGTCGACGACGAGCCACGCCTGCCGCCCGGCCGGGAAGTCCACCGCCTGCACCTCGTGGGTGGCCGGGTTGACGAGGAAGCCTCCCGCGTCGACGTTGGGGTTCTCGGCGATCACCGCCTCCGACCCGGTCTCGATGTCCTTCAGGACGACGCGCGAGGTGTTGGCGCCGAGCGACGAGACCAGGATGACGGCCGTGCCGTTGGCGGTGAGGTCGAGGACGCCCAGGTTCTCGCCGAACGGGGCGGTGACGAAGGTCTTCCAGGGGGCGGTGGGCGAGGAGCGGACCCGGACCTCGGTGGAGCCGTCCGGCTTCATCGCCTGGGCGACCTTGACCGTGAGGTCGTCGGTCGAGTCCCAGCCCACGACGTCGCCCGGGTTCTCGGCGGCGAGGGTGACGGCGCCGGTGACGAGGTTCACCTCGTGCACGTCCATGAGCCGGCGGTCGCGCAGGTTCATGGTGACGAGGATGCGGTCGCGGGTCTTCTGGTTCACGTTGGCGATGTCGGCGCGCACGCCCTGGAAGGGCGTGAGGTCGCGCACGTTGCCGGTGACGAGGTCCACGCCGTACACGTGGTAGTTCTCGTCCCCGTCGGCGTCCTGCAGGTAGAGCAGGGTGCGGTCGTCGAAGGCCCAGCGGTACTGGCGGATGCCGCGCTTCTTGTCGGCGGTGACCTTCTTCGCGTCCTCCTGGCCGATGGTCTTCACCCACACCTGGAGGACGTCCTTCTCGTCGGGGGCCAGCCAGGCGAGCTTCTTGCCGTCGGGGGAGATGCGGGGCGCGGTGCGCTCCGGGTTCCCGAAGAGGACGTCGCGGGGGATGACCGGGGGCGGCGCCGTGTCCGCGGCCCGGGCCGGTGCGAGGGGGGCCACGAGGGCCAGGACGAGGGCGGCGAGCGCCACCCCGGGGTGCAGCTTGCGCATGGTGTTCCTCCCTGAAAGTCGGGTCGTACGGGACGGGAACCCTTATATTTCGGCGAGCCGCCCCGGCAACCTTCCCGCACCGGAAGGGCGGGGGATGCGGCCCCCAGGGTGGACGGAATGACGACGCAACCGGGCGCCCCGCGCGCCGGGATCGGCTGGTTCGAGCGCTTCGGGATCACCGAGCGCACGCTGCGGGAGGCGCTCGCCGCCGCCCTCTCCCGGGGCGGCGACGCGGCCGACCTCTTCTTCCAGCACCGGGTGGAGACCGACCTCGCCCTCGAGGACGGGCAGGTGAACCGCGGCTTCGCCTCGGTGGAGCTGGGCGTCGGCGTCCGCGTGGTGAAGGGCGACCAGACCGGCTACGGCTACACCGAGGACCTCTCCCTGCCGGCCATCCTCGCCGCGGCGCGGACGGCGGCCGCCATCGCCGACGGGCCCTCGCGCGATGCGCCGCTCGCCGTCCACGTCGCCTCGCGCCCGGGCGGGCTCTACCCCGCGCTCCTCCCCGGGGAGGGGGAGGGCGCGCGGGCCCGGCTGCCCGTCCTCGAGCAGGTGAACGCGCGGCTCATGGCCGCCGACCCGGGCGTGCGGAAGGTGAACGTCCACCTCCACGACGAGACCTCGGCGGTGCTCGTCGCCGACTCGTCCGGGCGCGTGGTCGAGGACCTCCAGCCCATGGCGCTCCTCTCCGCCTCGATCCTTGCCGAGCGCGGCGGGCGGCGCGAGCAGAACGGGTACAACGTGGCCGGCCGCGCCGGCGGCGAGTTCTACGCGCAGGACCGCATCGACCGGCTCGTGCGCGAGGCCTGGGCCCGCACCGAGATCCTCTTCGAGGCCGGGCAGCCCCCGGCCGGCGAGATGCCGGTGGTGCTCGCCGCCGGCTCGTCCGGGATCCTGCTCCACGAGGCCATCGGCCACGGCATGGAGGCCGACTTCGCCCGCAAGGGCACGTCCATCTACGCCGACAAGCTGGGGAAGCCGGTGGCCGCGCCGTTCGTCTCCATCGTCGACGACGGCACCGGCGCCGGGGCGCGCGGCTCCATCCACGTGGACGACGAGGGCAACCCGGCCGGGCGCACCGTGCTCGTGGAGAACGGCGTCCTCGCCTCCTTCCTGCACGACTCGATCTCGGCGCGCCACTACGGCGTCGCCCCCACCGGCAACGGACGGCGGGAGAGCTACCGCCACCCGCCGCTGCCGCGCATGCGCTCGACCTACATGCTCCCCGGGCCGCACCGGCGGGAGGAGATCCTGGCCTCGGTGAAGCGGGGCATCTACTGCCAGACCTTCTCCAACGGGCAGGTGCAGATCGGGGCCGGCGACTTCACGTTCTTCGTGAAGAACGGCTGGCTCATCGAGGACGGGAAGCTCACCCGGCCCATCAAGGACGTGAACCTCATCGGCAACGGGCCGAAGGCGCTGGAGCGGGTGGACATGGTGGCGGACGACCTCGCGGTGGACGAGGGAGGCTGGACCTGCGGCAAGGACGGGCAGAGCGTGCCCGTGTCGCAGGGGCTTCCCACGGTCCGGGTCTCCTCGCTCACCGTGGGCGGGAGGGGATGACCATGGCGAGCGAGCTTCTCGAGGCGGCACGGGAGGCGGTGCGCCTCGCGCTGCGCCACGGCGCCTCCGAGGCCGCGGCGGCGGCCAGCCGGGCCCGGCAGGTCGAGCTCACCTGGCGCGACGGCAAGGTGGAGACGGCGAGCGAGGCCACCACGCGCGGCCTGGGCGTCGACCTCTACGTCGACGGGCGCTACGGCTCGGTCTCCACGAGCGACCTCCGCCCGGAGGCCATCGAGCGGCTCGTGCGCGACGGCGTGGACCTCACCCGCACCCTCGCCCCCGATCCCTTCCGCCGGCTCCCCGACCCGGCCCTCTACGCCGGGCGCGCCGACCTGGACCTCCAGCTCTTCGACCCGCACCAGGAGTCGATCGACGCCGCGGAGCGCCGGGAGGCGGCCGCCGCCATGGAGGCCGCGGCCCGCGCCGTTCCCGGGGCGGCGCGCATCCTCTCGGTCTCGGCCAGCGTCGGGGACACGGGCGCCGAGCGGGCCTTCGTGGCCTCCAACGGCTTCGAGGGGGAGCGTCGCGGTACCGACCACGGCATGTCGGTCTCGGTGAGCGTCTCCGATCCCGACGGACGGCGCCCCGAGGACTGGGACGCGGCCACCGCGCGACACCATGCCGACCGGCCCGCCCCGGCCGACGTCGGGCGGGGCGCGGCCGAGCGGGCACTCTCCCGCGTGGGCTCCGAGAAGGGGGCGTCGGCGGTGACCCCGGTGCTCGTCGACGCGCGCGCGGCGGGGCGTCTCGTGGGCTCGCTCCTCGGCGCCGCGACCGGGGTGGCGCTGCAGCAGAAGCGCTCCTTCCTCGAGGGGCGCATCGGCACGCAGGTGGGCAGCGAGTGGCTCGACCTCCGGGACGACCCCCACGTGGTGCGCGGCCTGGGGTCGCGCCTCTGGGACGGGGAGGGGATCGCCTCGCACCCCTTCCCGGTGTTCGAGAAGGGCGTGCTCCGGACCTGCTACGTCGACACCTACTACGGGCGGAAGCTCGGGATGGCGCCCACCACCGGGCGGATCTCCAACCTGGCCTGGCGGCTCGGCCCGGACGGGCGCGACGCGCTCCTCGCCCGGATGGGCGACGGGCTGCTCGTCACCGGCTTCCTCGGCGGCAACGCCAACGGCACCACCGGCGACTTCTCCTTCGGCGTGCAGGGGTTCCGGGTGGTGGCAGGCAAGCTCGCCGGCCCGGTCGGGGAGATGAACGCGTCCGGCAACCTGCGCGACCTGTGGACGCGGCTCGTGGCCGTGGGGAACGACCCCTACCGGTGGTCGTCGATGCGCACGCCGTCGCTCCTCTTCTCGGGTCTCCAGATCGCGGGACGGTAGGGCGTCCTCGTCGCGGCACCGGCTGGCACGCCACGCGCAGGGATCCGCGGTCCTGGGGTCCCGCGGCGATGCCTCCCCGGATCGTCACGGGCCTTTTTCGGCTGCGCACGGCGGCGGCGGCGGGTGCTCGACCACCCCTGGGTGCGTCCCGGGGGCGAGAGGTGATCGATGTCACGGGTTCTCGTGGCCTGCCTGGGCAGCGGACTCGCCGGCGACTCCGCCGCGGGCAGCGCCGTCCACTCGCTCCTCCAGGGGTGCACCCTTCCGGAGGGAGCGCGCCTCGCGCTCGTGCGCCCGGGGGCGATGCGGCTCCTCGAGGCCCTCCGGGGCGAGGAGGCGGTCGTGGCGGTGGGCGAGGTGGAGCTGGGCGCCCGCCCGGGCACGCTCCACGTCCTCGACTGGCGCGAGGTCCCCTTCGGGGCCGACGGCCACGCCCGCAGCGGGAACGCACTGCGGGTGACGATGGAGGCCTCCCGCATCCGCGACCCGTCCCGGGCGCCGCGCACCGCCTTCCTCGTGGGCATCGAGGGGCGGGCCTTCGGCGGGCACGAGGGGCTCCTGCACCCCGAGGTGGCGGCGGCGCTCGCCGGCGCGGCGCGGGTCGTGCTCGACCTCGTGCACGGTCTCGCCGGGCTCGACGCGCCGCCCGCGGACGGCGAGGGCACCGCACTCTCCGACGCGCT
>DAOMFN010000094.1:0-6884 GCA_035429785.1 Anaeromyxobacteraceae bacterium | reverse complement strand
CCGGCGCGACCGGCGCCTCGGCGACGCCGGCCACGGTGAAGCCGCGCAGCGTGGTCTCGAGCAGGACGGCCTTCACGCGCCGTGCGCCGAGGTCGAGTCCGAGTACGGGATGGGACATGGTCAGTCCTCGCGCCAGTGGAGCAGCCGGCCCAGGTCGCCCTGGAGCTCGCCGGCGCGGTCGTCGGTGGTGACCACCGCTTCGATGGTCTTCTCCACGTCGCCGGCGCGGCCGGTGGCGCGGATGGTGAAGGTGCTGGAACGGTTGCCGAAGGGGCTGCGGGTGTCGGTGTTGGCGGCCTGCAGGTAGACCGGGCCGAGCCTCACGCCCAGGGCCTGGAGCACCGTCGCGAACTGCTGGACCGTGATGGTCATGAACGGGAGGGGCCGGGCCAGCCGCAGCGCCATGTCGAGCTTCTGCGGGAAGGCCGGGTCGAGGAGCGGCGCCTGCGGGACCCCGGGGGGGTCGGACATCAGGAGCGCGTTCACCAGCATCTGCTGGGGGTCGCTCGTGTTGATGTTGGTCGTGGCGTTCACGTCCGGGTAGACCGTCATCTGGTCCCCGAAGGCCCCCATGAACGCGTCGCCGATGCCGGCGACCAGGTAGAGCTCGTCGAGCGAGTCGAACCGGGCGTTCTTGGCGCGGTACCGGTCGTCGCCGCGGTCGTAGTACTGGTTCTCGTCGCCGAACCCCTTCTCGAAGGGGGAGGCGGGGTTGATGCCCACCACGCTGGTCGTGGAGTCCTCGTCGGCCCAGTCGCGCAGCGCCACCGCCACGTCCCGCCGGGAGAGCCGGTTGCCGAGCTCGTCCTCGCGGTCGAAGAGGAGGTCGTACTTCGGGTCGCGCACCGCGAGGAGGAACCGCTGCAGCTGCGAGCCCGAGACCACCGCCAGGCCGGCCAGCTGCGACACGTTCACCTTCCGTTCCTCGTCCTCGATGGTGGCCTGGAAGGTCCCCGACGCCGGCCCCGGTCCGGCCCCGGGCTTCTGGCCCAGGCCGAGGAGCAGGCCCATGGTGAGCGAGTCGACCGGGACGGCGTCCCAGAGGCGGAAGGAGAAGGCCGGGGTCCCGCCCGGCGCCTGCTGCTGCCCGCCCGTCGCCGCGGCGGCTCCCTGGAGCAGCTGGCCGGCGACGTTCCCCGCGGAGTCGAGCCGCTGCTGGAAGTGGAGCACGAGCCGGGAGAGGGCCACGGCGCCCCGCGCCTGGTAGGTGGCCTGGAGCTCGTTCCGGGCGTTGGCGGCGAGCTGCAGGGACACCCGGGTGTCGTAGGCCAGCTCGGTCGCGAGGACCGTGACCACCGCCACGACCATCAGGACCAGGAGGAGGGCGGCTCCGCGCTCGCGGCGCGACGGGGAGGGGACGGGGCGCATGTCAGAAGTCGAGCGGTCGCAGGATCTGGATCCGGGCCTGGGTCTCGAAGGAGCGGTCCCTGCCGTCGGGCATGCGCAGCGTGAGCTTCACCTTCACGCGGGCCGGCAGGAGGAGGCGGTCGCCGGGCGCGGTGGACCAGTCGCGGACCCACTCCTGCTTCTGCCAGTCCCAGTAGGCGACGTCGAAGCCGGTCACGTTGTGGAGGAGCAGCGCCTTCGTGCCCCCGCGGTCCGGCTCGTCGTCGATGCGCACCTTCTCCCGCCGGAACAGGGCCTGGCCGCCGGGGACCTCGGGGTCGGAGTCGACGAAGTACTCGACCACCGACTGGTCGGACTCGCGGGCGTCCCGGACCGCGCGGACGTGGGCCATCGTGGCGAAGAGCACCGAGTCGCGGTCGCCGCCGTCGCGCCCCTTGAAGACCGTGGGGCGGTCCCGGTAGCGCTGCCGGTCGAAGTGCTCCGACAGGAAGGCCGCCGAGAGCTCCCGCGACATGCGGGAGAGGACCGTGCGCGCGCCGGACACCCGCTCGTCCTGCTCCTCGACCGCCTGCCGGGCCGCCGCGGAGCGCTGGAACGCGCCGAGCGCCATGGCGCCCACCACCGCGGTGATGGCCACCGCGATGAGGACCTCCACGAGCGTGAAGCCGCGGGCGCGCGCGCCGCTCACTGCGTGCCTCCGGTGGTGCGGCGGTTCCGGGGGCCCCGGTCGACGGGCTGCCGCTGCCCCGGACTGATGACCCCGGGCAGCCGGTTGGCCTGGGACGGGCTGGCCAGGTTGGGGGGGATGTCCGGGTTCGTCCCGCGGGAGCCGCCCGGCGCCTTGGGGTTCAGCACCACCCAGTAGGTGGACACGTCGAAGCCCTGCGGCGTCTTCCCGTCCAGCCAGGAGATCCGGAGGTTCACCTGGCGGACCGCCTTCTTCAGCTCCTCGGCGAAGGCGTTCACCTGGTTCTGGAGCACGCCCCCCATGACGCCGCCCGGGGCGGCCGAGGACGGACCGCCCTTCCCGCCGGCGGCCGCAGCGCCGCCCGAGCCCAGGAGCTTGCCGATGAGCTCCTGGGAGCCCACGTCGGCGTCGCCGGTGCCCAGGAAGGCCCCCAGGATCTTCTCGGCGGTGAGCTCGGAGGAGGGGCGGCGCAGCTCCAGCTTCCAGCGCATGCCCGGCATGCCCTCCTCGGCGAACGTCCCCTCCTCGGTCTCGTCGAAGTCGGTGAACCCCTTGTCCTCGTACTTCTCCTCCAGCTCCGCCATCTTCCCGCGGGCCAGCAGCGTGGCCACCGACAGGTCGCGGGCGTAGCCGAAGTTGCGCAGCGCCCCGCCGGAGAGCTGGGCCACCGCCATGAGCGAGCCGGCCAGGACGGCCAGCGCCACCATCACCTCGAGCAGCGTGAAGCCGCCCCGCCGTGCCGTCCGCCTCACCGCGGCGCCTCCGGGATCCCGCTCACCACCCGGGCGCGGCCGGTGAAGGGCTGGGTGACGACGGTGTAGGCGCTGCTCCCGTCGACGACCGGGATCTGGGCGGGGTCGGCCTGCCCCTGGGGATAGAGGTAGACGTAGGCCTTGCCCTTCACCTGCGGGTCGCGCTGGCGGGGGGTCCACACCTTCTCGAAGGCGGCGCCCCCGCGCAGCTTGCGCCGCTTCACCTGCTGGTCCTTGAACTCGGCGAAGCGGGCGCGGGCCAGGAACCTCCGCTTCTCGGCCTCGGGCTCGTCGGAGAAGGAGCGGGCCAGCTCCGCGTCGTCGTCCTCGGCCGACCCGTCCTTGCCCATGACCGGCTGGGAGCGGCGCGCCCCGGGAGCGGCGGCGGTGCACTCGGCCCACCACTCCCGCGCGTCGAGGTCGAGGACCATCCGGCAGGTCTGGTGGCGCAGGGCGGCGGTGTCGAAGAGGTAGCGGTAGGCGCCGGCGATCTCGGCGGCGGCGGCGCGGGCGTTCGCCCCGGTGAAGGAGTTCACCGCCGGCGCGGCGGCGAAGGCCATCACCGCGATCACCGAGACCACGATCAGGATCTCGATGAGGGTGAATCCCCCGCTCCGCTCCGGCCCGCCGCGCATGGGTCCCGCCGTCCCCGGCTCAGGGATTCACGATGTCGGCGTTGGCGCCCTCGCCGCCCGCCTGCCCGTCGGCCCCGTAGGACTTGATGTCGAACGACTCGGGGTGGACCTGGCCGGGGTTCAGGTACACGTAGTTGCGCCCCCAGGGGTCCTTCAGCTGCTGCTTGCACTTGCCGGCCGTCACCACCGCCTGCAGCCCCTCCTCGGTGGTCGGGTAGCGCCCCTTGTCGATCTTGTAGAGGTCGAGGCAGTTCTCGAGGGTGTGCAGGTCGGTCTTCGCCTGCTTCACCTTGGCCTCGTCGAGCTGGCCGACCACGTTCACCGCCACCGCCGCGGCGATGATGCCGAGGATGGTGATGACGACCAGGATCTCGATGAGGGTCATGCCGCGCGCCGCAGCGCGGGCGGTCGGGGATGCGTTCACGTTCAGCCTCCGGCGATGGTGTTGATCTGGAGAATCGGCATCAGGATGGAGAACACGATGAAGGCCACCGCCACTCCCATGACCACGATCATGATGGGCTCGAGGAGCGAGGTGAGCGCGGCGACCTGGGTCTCCACCTGGCTGTCGTAGGCGTTGGCGACGTTGCCGAGCATCTCCTCGAGCTCGCCCGACTTCTCGCCGATGGCGATCATGTGGTACACCAATGGTGGAAACTCCCCGGAGCGCTTGAGCGGGGCGGCGATGCTCTCGCCCTCCTTGATCGACTCGCGGGCCTCGTCGATCACCGTGGCCAGCCGCGTGTTCCCCACGATGTTCCGGACGATGTCGAGCGAGGTGAGGAGCGGCACCCCGCTCTTCAGCAGGGTGGCGAGGGTGCGGGAGAAGCGGGCCACCGCCACCTGCCGCACGAGCGACCCGAAGATGGGGGCGTCGAGCACCCAGACGTCGAAGCGGGCGCGGCCGCCCGGGGTCTTCTGCCAGCGCAGGAACATCCACACCCCGGCGCCGGCCGCCAGGAAGAGCGCCCACCACCAGTCGTGCACGAAGGTGGCCGTGCCGATGAGGAGCTTGGTGGTCCAGGGCAGGGCCACCTTGGTGTCCTCGAAGATCTTCGTGATCTTGGGGATGACCACGGTGAAGAGGATCCCCATCACGATCGAGCCGATCACCAGCATGGCGGCGGGGTAGGTCAGGGTCCCCACGATCTTGGAGCGGAGCCGGGCCTGGCTCTCGGTGAAGTCGGCGAGGCGGAAGAGGACCACGTCGAGCGCGCCCGAGGTCTCGCCGGCGCGGATCATGTTCACGTAGAGGTTGTTGAAGGCCTTGGGGTGCTGGGAGAGCGCGTCGGCCAGCGTGGAGCCCTCGTTCACCCGCTGCTTCACGGCGGAGAGCACCCGCTTCAGCCGCTCGTGGTCCACCTGCTCGACCAGGGCGGTGAGGGCGTCGACGAGCGGGATGCCGGCATTCACCAGCACGGCGAGCTGCCGGGTGGCCACCGCCACGTCGTCGGCCTTGATGCGCCCGCCCACCCAGCGCCGGACGCTGACCTCCGGGGAGGCGGCGGCCTGCGCCTGCTTCTCCCCGGTCACCTCGGTGAGGAAGAGGCCGTCGCGGCGCAGGACCTGCCGCAGCGTGCGCGGCGAGTCGGCCTCCTTGAGCCCCGCCACGGACTTCCCGCGCTGGTCCAGCGCCTTGTATGCGAAGACGGGCACCGGCGTCCCTCGTCAGATGTCCTCGGCGGTGACCGAGAGGACCTCGGCGGCCGTGGTCTCGCCCTGCGCGACCTTGTAGGCGCCGTGCTCGAGGAGCGTCATCATCCCGCCGGCCACGGCCTTGGCCTTGATGGCCTGGGAGTCGACGTTCTTCAGGATGAGCTGGCGGATCTCGTCGTCCACGAGCATGAGCTCGTAGATGCCGGTGCGCCCGGAGTAGCCGGTGCGCTGGCAGTTGGGGCAGCCCACCGCGCGGTAGAGCCGGCGCGGGTTGCCGGCGCGCGCCAGGATGGCCGGGGTGATGCCGGCCTGGGCGAGCTCCTCGGCGGAGGGCTCGTAGGCCTCCTTGCACGCCGGGCAGAGCATGCGCACGAGCCGCTGGGCCAGCACGCCCACGAGCGAGCTCGCCACGAGGAAGGGCTGCACCCCCATGTCGGCGAGGCGGGTGATCGCGCCGGCCGCGTCGTTCGTGTGGATGGTGGAGAGCACGAGGTGGCCGGTGAGGGAGGCCTGGATCGCGATCTCGGCCGTCTCCAGGTCTCGGATCTCGCCCACCATGATGACGTCGGGGTCCTGGCGCAGGAAGGAGCGCAGCCCGTTCGCGAAGGTGAGGTCGATCTTGGCGTTCACCTGGACCTGCCCGACCCCCTTCAGCTGGATCTCGACCGGGTCCTCGATGGTGAGGATGTTCAGGTCGGGCGAGTTGATCTTGGCGAGCGCGCCGTAGAGCGTGGTCGTCTTGCCCGAGCCGGTGGGGCCGGTGACCAGCACGATCCCGTGGGACCGGGTGATGAGCTGGTCCATGATCTCGAGCTGCCAGGTCTCGAAGCCGAGCTGCTCGAGGTCGAGCAGCACCGACGACTTGTCGAGGAGGCGCATGACGATGCGCTCCCCGTTGGCGGTGGGGACGGTGGAGAGGCGGACGTCGACGTCGCGGCCGGCGATCTTGATGCGGATGCGCCCGTCCTGGGGGAGCCGCTTCTCGGCGATGTTGAGCCCGCCCATGATCTTGATGCGGCTGGCGATGCTGGCCTGGAAGCGCTTCGGGGGGCGGATGACCTCCCGGAGGACGCCGTCGATGCGGAAGCGCACCGAGATGTCCTTCTCCTCGGGGTTGATGTGGATGTCGCTGGCCCGCTCCTTCACCGCCCGGAAGAGCAGCGAGTTGACGAGCCGGATGATGGGCGCCTCGTCGTCCGACTCGAGGAGGTCGGTGGGCTCCTCGAGCTCGTGGGCGACGCTCTCGAGGTCCTCGGTGGTCTCGAGGTCCTCCATGAGCCGGTCGTGCCGGTCGGCGGTCCGGTCGTAGACGAGGTTGATGGCGTCGACGATCACCGCCGGCGGCGCCACCACCGGGCTCACCGGGGCGCCGAGCAGCACCGCCAGGTTGTCCTGCGCGGCGGTGTCGAGCGGGTCGGCCACGGCCACCCGGATCTCGTCCCCGTCGCGGCCGAGCGCGAGCAGCCGGGCGCTCTTCGCGAAGTTGATGGGGACGAGCCGGGCCAGGTCGTCGGGCACCTCGCCGGCGTCGATGGCGCCGAGGAACGGCAGGTCGAGCTGCAGCGCCACGGCGCGGAGCACCTGCTCCTCGGTGGCGAGCTTGGCCTTCACGAGCGCCTCGCCCAGGCGGCCCCCGGTGGGGTCGTCGGCCTGGGCGGCGAGCGCCTCCGCCACCTTGTCCGCCGGGATGCCGGCGATGGCCTCGAGGATCTCGCCGAGCGGGCGGCCCCGGAGGGCGGCCGGCGCGGGAGCGGCCGGGCCTGCCGTGGGGGTCGTGGTCTCGGTCTGCGGCGTGGACATGTCGGC
>DAOMFN010000093.1:3797-6890 GCA_035429785.1 Anaeromyxobacteraceae bacterium | reverse complement strand
GCCCGCTCCGCGCCGGCCGCCGCCGAGCCGGCGCCGGCCCCTTCGCGCCGCAGCGACGTCCGTCCGGTGGAGCGCGCCCCCGCGCCGCCCTTCTGGGGCACGCGCGTCGTCCCCTCCGGCGCCATCCCGCTCTCCGCGCTCTGGCCGCACCTCGACCTCGCCGAGCTCTTCAAGCTGCAGTGGGGCGTGCGGGCCAAGGGCGAGGAGTACGAGCGGATGATCCGCGAGGAGTTCGGCCCGCGTCTCGAGGAGCTGAAGGCCGAGGTGCAGTCGAAGGGCTGGCTCACCCCGCGGGTGGTCTACGGCCACTTCCCCTGCCACGCCGAGGGGGACGACCTCGTCGTCCTCGACCCCGAGCACCGGCGGGAGGAGCGGGTGCGGCTCCGCTTCCCGCGCCAGCCCGACGAGCGCCACCTCTGCCTCGCCGACTACTTCCGCACCGAGCGGGGCGGCGACGTGGTGGCCTTCCAGGTGGTGACCGTGGGCGACCAGGCCTCGAAGGTCGCGGACGAGATGCAGGAGCGCGGGGACTACGCCCGCGCCCTCTACCTCCACGGCCTCGCCGTGGAGACCGCCGAGGCCCTCGCCGACTTCTGGCACGCCCGGATCCGCGAGGAGCTCGGGCTCGCCCGCGGCCAGGGGAAGCGCTACTCCCCCGGCTACCCCGCCTGGCCGGAGCTCGTCGACCAGCGGAAGCTCTGGACGCTGCTCGATCCGGAGCGGACCGTGGGGGTGTCGCTCACGTCGGCGGACCAGATGGTCCCCGAGCAGTCCACCTCCGCCATCGTCCTGCACCACCCGGACGCGGTCTACTACACGGTGAAGGGGGCGATCCCGGTCGCGTGAGGTGGCGCCCCGTCCCTGCCTGGCTGGGCTACGTCGGCGCCGCGGCGCTCGTCGTCGGGACCACCGCGGTCGGGGCCGCCACCCGCACCGTGCTCGACGTTCCCGACGTCGAGATGCTCTACGTGCTGGCGGTGCTGGTCGCCGCGGTCTTCCTGGGGCGCGGCCCGGCCGTGGCCGCCGCCGCCGTCGGCGTGCTCGCCTACGACTACCTCTTCGTCCCGCCGGTCTACACGCTGAACGTGGCCGACGGCCGCTACCTGTTCACCTTCGCCATGATGTTCGGGATCGGGCTGCTCGTCTCCTCGCTCGCCGAGCGGGCGCAGGCAGCGGCGGTCCGGGCCGAGTCGGAGACGCTGCGGGGGACCCTGCTCTCGTCGGTCTCCCACGACCTGCGCACGCCGCTCGCCGCCATCACCGGCGCGGCCACCACGTTGCGCGACCAGGCCGTGGACGAGGAGACGCGGCGGGAGCTCGTCGGCGCCATCTGCGACGAGGCGGAGCGGATGGAGCGGATGGTGGGGAACCTCCTCGACATGACGCGCCTCACCTCGGGCACGGTCGCGCCTCGCCGGGAGTGGATCCCGGTGGAGGAGGTCGCCGGCGCCGCGCTGGCCCGCACCGAGCGGCTGCTCGCGCGCCACCGCGTCCGCACGGAGATCCCCTCCGGCGCCGCGATGATCCGGGCCGATCCCGTCCTGCTCGAGCAGCTCCTCGTGAACCTCCTCGAGAACGCCGCACGCCACACACCGCCCGGGACCGAGGTGGTGCTGCGAGCGGAGGCGGGGCCGAGCGGTCTCGCCCTCGAGGTGGCCGACCGCGGTCCCGGCGTCCCCGCGGGCGAGGAGGAGCGGGTCTTCGAGCGTTTCCACCGCGGCGGCCGCTCGGACGGCGGCGGAGCCGGGCTGGGACTCGCCATCGCCCGGGCCGTCGCCGAGGTGCACGGGGGCACCTTGCACGTCGAGCCGAACGAGGGGGGCGGGGCGCGCTTCCGGCTTCACCTGCCCGCATCGGGCGCGTCGCCGGCCGTTCCGCGCGAACCGGAAGCGCCCGGGCCGGGTGGGCCGGGAAGGGAGGGCGCATGAGCGACGCGACGGGACTCGTGCTCGTGGTGGAGGACGAGCCGCAGATGCGGCGGTTCCTGCGGGCCTCGCTGGGCGCGGAGGGCTACCGGGTGCGCGAGGCCTGGACGGTCGCCGACGGGCTGCGGGAGGTGGCCGCCGAGCACCCCGACGCCGTGCTGCTCGACCTCGGCCTGCCCGACGGCGACGGGCTCGAGCTCGTCCGCCGGGTCCGGGAGTGGTCGCAGGTCCCGGTCATCGTGGTGTCGGCGCGGGGCCGGGAGGAGGAGAAGGTGGCGGCGCTCGACGCCGGGGCCGACGACTACCTCGCCAAGCCCTTCGGCACGAAGGAGCTCCTGGCGCGGCTCCGGGTCGCGCTGCGCCACGCCCGCGCCGGGACCGGACCCACGGACCCGGTCATCCAGGCCGGCCCCCTGCGCCTCGACCTGGAGCGGCGGGAGGCCTCGGTGGACGGCCGCGCCGTGCGCCTCACCCCCATCGAGTGGCGCCTCCTCGCGCTGCTCGCCCGCCACGCCGGCAAGGTCCTCACCCACGCCCAGATCCTCCGGGAGGTCTGGGGCCCGAACGCCGCCTCGCAGACCCACTACGTCCGGGTCTTCATGGCCGAGCTGCGCCGCAAGATCGAGGCCGATCCCTCGCGCCCGCGCCTGCTCCTCACCGAGCCGGGCGTGGGCTACCGGCTCGCCGACGCGCCGGCGCCCGACCCGGCGCCGGGCGGGGACGGCGCGCGCTAGGGCGCGGCGCGTCCGGCCCGGTCAGGCCGCCTCCTCCAGCGTGACCCGCACCGGGAGGACCATGGCGTTCAGCCCGGCGAACTGGAGGCGCCGCTGCAGCGCGTAGGCGGTCTCGTTGTGCAGGAGCCGCTGGTAGAAGCGCTCCACCCGGAAGATGAGCTTGCCCGCGAAGAAGACCGCGCGCGGGAACTCGCGGTTCACCTCGAGCGCCAGCCGCTCGGCCTCCGACAGGGCCTCGGTCGCCACCGAGAGGCGGTACCCGGCGGCCCAGCCCAGGCGCTGGGCCAGGTCCACGTACTGCCGGAGCGAAGCCTCCGTCCGCTCCCGCACCCGGTCGACCTCGGCCACTCCCTTCATGGCGGCCGCGTCGACGACGCCGACCGAGACGAAGATCACGTTCCGGAAATGTCCGGGGAAGAGGCGCTGGACGGTGA
>DAOMFN010000093.1:1966-3697 GCA_035429785.1 Anaeromyxobacteraceae bacterium | reverse complement strand
ACCGAGACGAAGATCACGTTCCGGAAATGTCCGGGGAAGAGGCGCTGGACGGTGAGGAGCGCGTGGACGCCCAGGCCGGTGTACGACCCCACGAGCATCACGGCGGTGGGCGCGCCCGGATCGAGCGGGCGCGGGGGACCGGGGGGCGCCGCAGGCAGCGCGGCCAGGATCGCGTTCAGCCGCCGCAGGTGGACCTGGACGTCGCGGTAGTGGCGCCGGATGCGCAGGCAGAGGGCCACGACGCCGCCCGTGACCACGAGGGTCACCCAGCCGCCGGCGAGGAACTTCTGGGAGACGATCCCGGCCAGGATCCCGGCGCAGAGCAGGAAGGCGAGCCCGTGGAGGGCGAGGTCGCGGGTCCGGTGCGGCTCCCGGTGGGTCCACTGGAACCGGAGCATGGCCGCCTGGGAGAGCGAGAACGTCACGAAGACGTTGATCGAGTACATCGTGACGAGCTGGTCCAGGTGCCCCCGGGTGACGAGCAGCGTGGCCAGGCTGGCCCCGCCCATGAGCACGACGCCCGACTGGGTGACGAGGCGGTCGGAGAGCGAGGCGAAGCGGTGGGGCAGCCAGCCGTCCACGGCCATGTTGGCCATGACGCGCGGCCCGTCCAGGAACCCGGCCTGCGCCGCGACGAGGAGCAGCGCCGCCTCGGTGGCGAGCGTGAAGGTCACGAACCAGCGCCCCACCGGCTGGCCGCCGAGGCTCCAGTGGCCGGCGAAGGCCTCGAGGAGGACGGCGTTCATCGTCTTCCCCTCGACCGGCACCACGCGGAAGAGGAGGTAGGCGACGAGGATCCCGCCCGCGGTGAGCGACAGGGAGATCGCCATGTAGGCCATCGTCCGCCTGGCGGTGGCGACGCGGGGCTCGCGCATGATCTGGAGGCCGTTCGAGACCGCCTCGATGCCGGTGTAGGTTCCCGCGCCCATCGAGTAGGCGTAGACGAACACGCCTGCGATGGCTGCCCAGCCCATCGAGGCAGAGGCAGAGCGCCCCTGCGCGGCGAGCTCGCCGGCGATGGCCGGCGCCTCTCCGAGGTGGCTGCCGACGCCCCCGACGATCAGGACCGCGTGGGTCACGAGGAAGGCCAGGAAGATGGGGGCGAGGACGCTCACCGACTCCTTCACCCCGCGCAGGTTGACGAGCACGAGGAGGACGATCGCCGCGCCCTCGACCGGGACCTTCCAGGGGGCGAGCGCCGGGGGGAGGAAGCTCCAGATGGCCTCGCCGCCCGCCGCGATCGACACGGAGATGGTGAGCACGTAGTCCACGAGGAGCGCGGAGCCGGAGACGAGCCCCGTGCCGGGACCGAGGAGGCGGGTCGCCACCACGTAGCCGCCCCCGCCGAAGGGGAAGTGCTCGATGATCCGCGAGTAGGCGAGCGAGATGAGGATGACGGTGCCCGCGGTCGCGAGCGCCAGCGCCGGCGCCAGGAAGTGGAGGTCCCCGACGGCCCGGTAGAGCTCGTCCGGACCGTACGCGGAGGAGGAGAGGCCGTCGGCTCCGAGCCCCACCCAGGCGAGGAGCGCGATCAGGGAGACGTGGTGGTAGGTCCGGGGGTCGTGGATGTCGCGGGGAGCGCCGAGCAGGATGCGACGCAGGCTCCTCCGCCCCGGAGCGGCGTCGCCGCTCCCCCGCGCCGACTCCTCGCTCGCCGGGGATTCCTCCTCCGTCACGGCCATCGCCTTCCACCCCCTGCGGGCGGAGCCGCCTCCCGCTCCGGCGAACCTA
>DAOMFN010000093.1:0-1866 GCA_035429785.1 Anaeromyxobacteraceae bacterium | reverse complement strand
CCATGGGCGAGCCACTGGCACTCCGCGGCGTCCGCGACCTTCCCCACAACCTCGAGGCGGAGCAGGCGGTCCTCGGGGCGGTCCTCATCGACGAGACCGCCTTCGACCAGGTGGCGGCGCTGCTCAAGTCGGACGACTTCTACTCGCTCGCCCACCAGCACGTCTTCGCCGCCTTCGAGGACCTGGCGAAGGAGTCGCGCAAGATCGACCCGGTGCTCGTGCAGCAGCGGCTCGACGCGAAGGGGCTGCTCGGCGCGCAGGTCCCGCGGGAGCTCGTCTTCGGCCTCGCCGCCGCGGTGGGCTCGTCGTCCAACGCCTCCCACTACGCCGAGGCGGTGAACGAGCTGGCGCGGCTCCGCCGCATGATGCTCACCGCCCAGCGGGTCGTGGAGCGGGGCTACGAGGCCGGCCCGCACGTCCGCGACTTCCTCGAGCAGGCGCAGCAGGACGTCTTCGGGGCCGCCCAGGGCAACACCCTCGAGACGATGCGCCCCTTCGCCGAGGCGATGGGCACGGCCCTCGACCGGCTCGAGGCCATCCACACCCGGGTGCGGCAGGGGCTCTCGCACATCACCGGCGTTCCCACCGGGCTGCCCTGGCTCGACGACCAGATGCTCGGCCTCCAGCCCGGGACGCTCGTCATCCTGGCGGCCCGCCCCTCGGTCGGCAAGACGGCGCTCGCGCTCAACGTCGCGGCCCACGCCGCCGTGAAGGCCGAGAAGAAGGTGGTCTTCTTCTCGCTCGAGATGCCCTCCGACCAGCTCGCGCTGCGGCTGCTCGCCTCCGAGGCCAAGCTCGACGGCGAGCGGGTCTCGAAGGGCAAGCTCGCGCAGCACGACTGGGACCGCATCATGTCCCACGGCGAGCGGCTCATGGGCGCGCCCATCTGGTTCGACGACAGCTTCGTCCTCACCCCGGTCGAGCTCCGCTCCAAGTGCCGCAAGCTGAAGCGGGAGAGCGGCCTCGACCTCGTCGTCGTCGACTACCTCCAGCTCATGCACGCACCGTCCGACCGGTCGAACCAGTCGCGCGAGCAGGAGATCGCCACCATCAGCCGGTCGCTGAAGGCGCTCGCGAAGGAGCTCGACGTCCCGGTGGTCGCGCTCTCCCAGCTCAACCGCGCGGTGGAGAAGCGCAAGGGCGAGCGCCCCATGCTCGCCGACCTGCGCGAGTCGGGCGCCATCGAGCAGGACGCCGACGTGGTCATGTTCCTCCACCGGCCCGAGCCGGAGGGCGAGAACGCCCAGGACGCGATGAACCAGGACGTGCAGGACGTCGAGCTCATCCTGGCCAAGCACCGCCAGGGGCCCACCGGGCTCATGCCGCTCGTCTTCTTCCGCAAGCACACCTTCTTCGCCGAGAAGAAGCGCGAGGGGTAGGAGCGGCCCCGTGCGGTCGCGCCGGTGGGTGCCGCTCGTCGTGGGCTTCGGGCCAGCGCTCGCCTGGATGGCCTGGATGACCCTGCGCTACCGGGACGCGCTCGGCACCGGGCAGGCGCTGGCGCTCGCCTGGATCACCGGCATGGGCGTCCTGGGGCTCTCGGCGCTCGTCCTGGCGTGGACGCCGCGCATGCTCGAGCGGGCGGGGTTCCGGCGGGCCGCGGCGTGGCTGCGGCGCCACTGGGACGAGGACGCGCGCTGACGGGAACGCGCCGCCGTCAGGGCCCGAGCTCGAGCTGCAGCCGCACGCGCACCGGCTCGCCGCCGGCCTCCGGAAAGACGAGCGCCCCGGCCCGACCCTTGATGCAGGCCCCGAGCGGCGTTCCGGAGAGCTGGGCGTCGTCGAGCGTGGGGGAGGCGGTGCGGCCGCTGGGTCGCACCGTCAGGGTAAGCACCACGCTCCGCGGGCCGCGGAGCAGCTCCGGAT
>DAOMFN010000092.1:0-6925 GCA_035429785.1 Anaeromyxobacteraceae bacterium | reverse complement strand
AGCATCTGCTGCTCGCCGCCGGAGAGGGTGCCGGCCGGCTGGTCGCGCCGCTCGCGCAGCCGGGGGAAGAGCCCGTAGACCCGCTCCAGGTCCTCGGCGGCGCGCGCCGTGAATCCCATGAAGTGGGGCAGCCGGCGGTAGGCCCCGAGGAGCAGGTTGTCCTGGGTCGAGAGCGGCCCGAAGACCTTGCGCCCCTCGGGCGAGTGCGCGAGCCCCATCCGGGCGATGCGGGAGGCCTCCAGCCCGTGCACCGGCGTCCCGTCGAGGATCACCTCGCCCTGGGTCGGGCGCAGGAGGCCCGAGATGGCCCGCATCGTGGTGGTCTTGCCGGCTCCGTTGGCGCCGATGAGGGCGACCACCGTGCCCGCCTTCACCTCGAGCGACGTCCCGACCAGGACCTCGCTGAGGCCGTATCCCGCGTGAAGGTTCCGGACGACCAGCATGCGCGTGTCCTCGTCAGCCGCCGGCGGGCTCGGGGGCGAGCGGATGGGACGCGGCGTCCCCGGGGGACTCCGAGCCCAGGTAGGCCTCGATCACGCGGGGGTGGCGCTTCACCGCGTCGGGCGTGCCCTCGGCGATCATCCTGCCGCCGTCGAGCGCGGTGACCACGTCGCAGAGCTCGGTCACCACGTCCATGTGGTGCTCGATGAGCACGATGGTGATCCCGCGGGCGTGGATGCGGCGGATGATCTCCACCTGCTTCACCACGTCGGGATGGGCGAGGCCGGCCGCGGGCTCGTCGAGGATGAGCACCTCGGGGCGGCGCGCCAGCGCCCGGGCGATCTCCAGGAACCGCTGGGCCCCGTAGGTGAGGTCCTTCGCCGGCGTGCGCGCCTGCGCCCCGAGCCCGACGAAGTCGAGGAGCGCGAGCGCGTCGGCCTGGGCCCGCCGCTCCTCGCGGCGCCCCAGCCCGAGGAGCACGAGCGGCATGGGCACGCGGTAGACGCCCCGCAGCGCCACCATCACGTTCTCGATGGCGGTCATGCCGCCGAAGAGCTGCAGGTTCTGGAAGGTGCGGGCCACGCCGGCCCGGGCGGCGCGGAAGAGGCTCCCCACCGGCAGCGGGCGGCCCGCGAGGAGCAGGGTCCCCTCCGTGGGGGTGTAGAGCCCGGAGACCACGTTCACGACCGTGCTCTTGCCCGAGCCGTTCGGCCCGATGAGCCCGTGGACCGTCCCGGCCCCGACCTGGAGGGTGAGCCCGTCGACGGCCTTCACGCCGCCGAACCAGCGCCGCAGCTCCCGGACCTCGAGGGCCACGCCGGTCCCGGCCTCGCGCGGCGGCAGCACCGCGTCGAGCGGGGTCGGCTCGGGGAGCGGGGGCGGCTCCACCCGGAAGAGGCGCGCCAGGAAGGAGGTGGCGAAGCCCATGAGCCCCTCGGGAAGGCCCACCACCACCGAGAAGAGCATGAGCGCGAAGATGGCCTTTCGCCAGTCCTCGGTGTTCTTCACGAGGATGCTCCCGACGAGCAGCGTGGCGGTGGCGGCGATGGGCGCGAGCGCCTGGAAGGGGCGGAGGCGCCGGGTGGCGAGGCCACGGACGCCGGCCAGGAGCGCCACGGCGAACCCCGCTCCGGAGAAGGCCTGGAAGAGCGTCCGGCTGGAGAGGAGGTTGGGCAGGAGCGCCACGAGCGCCGCCCCCACCACCGCGCCCCAGAGGCTCTTGCGCCCGCCCAGCACCACGCCGAGCAGCAGGATGACGGTGAGCTCGTAGACGAAGACGGTGGGCTGGAGGAACTGGAAGTTGAAGGCGTAGAGCGCGCCCGCCAGCCCGCCCAGGGCCGAGCCGAGCGCGAAGCCGGCCACCTTGTGCCGGTAGGTCCCGACCCCCATGGCGTCGGTGGCGATGGGGCTGTCGCGCAGCGCCTCGAAGGCCCGCCCCCACTGGGAGGAGAGCAGGTTGCGCATCCCCATCCAGACCGCGGCGAGGAGCAGCATGCAGACCCAGTAGAACTCGCGCGGCGTGAGCACGTGCCCGAGCAGGGCCGGGCGGGTGATGGAGAGCCCCTGGGCGCCCAGGGTGAGGTGCTCCCACTCGTTCAGGACCATCGTGGTGAGCGCCGTGAAGGAGAGCGTGGCCAGCGCGAACTGCGGCCCCTCCAGCCGCAGCGCGGGCAGCGCGAGCAGCGCCCCGACCACCGTGCAGAGGAGCGTGGCCACGACGAGCGCGGCCGGGATGCCCAGCCCGAAGCGGCTCACGCCGATGGCGGCGGCGTAGCCGCCGATGCCGAGGAAGGCGGCCTGCGCCAGGTTCACCTGGCCGAGGTAGCCCACGGTGACGTCGAGCCCGATGAGGAGGATCCCGTAGATGGCGAGGAGCGTGAGCAGCCCGAGCGCGTAGCCCGAGGTGAAGAAGATGGGGAGCACGGCCAGCACGACGAACAGGGCCAGCTCGGAGCCGCGGACGAGGAGGACGCGCTTCAGCACGGAGGCCTAGACCTTCCGGATGACGGCCTTGCCGAACACGCCGGTGGGGCGGACGGCCAGCGCCAGGATGAGGAGGAGGAGGCCGGGCGCCTCGCGCCAGCCGCTGCCGATGGTGAAGGACGCCAGGCTCTCGAGCGCGCCCAGGAAGAGCCCCACCACGACGACGCCGAAGCCCGACTCGAGCCCCGCCACGACGGCCACCGAGAAGGCCTTCAGCACGAGCACGGCCGCCATCGTGGGGCCCACGGTGGTGATGGGGGAGACGAGGATGCCGGCCAGAGCGGCGACCGCGCCGGAGAGCGCGTAGGAGAGGACGACCGCGCGGGTGGCGGAGATCCCCATGAGCTCGGCGGCGTCGCGATCGCAGGCCACCGCCTCCACCGCCTTGCCGAGGAGCGTGCGCCGCTTGAAGAGCTCGATCATCCCCATGACCGCGAGCACGCCCACGAGCACGGACAGCTCGAGCGGCGTGACGTCCACCCCGAGGATCCGGATGGGGGCGGAGGGGATGGGGGTCGGGAAGGGCCGGTCGTCGCGCCCCCAGACGTTCTCGGCGAAGGAGAAGAGGAAGAGCCCGATGATGATGGTGAGGAGGATCCAGCCCTCGC
This sequence comes from Anaeromyxobacteraceae bacterium, assembly GCA_035429785.1. Taxonomy (GTDB): domain Bacteria; phylum Myxococcota; class Myxococcia; order Myxococcales; family Anaeromyxobacteraceae; genus CAIOAK01. The sequence continues at coordinate 3,893 of DAOMFN010000092.1, read as the reverse complement.
TCTTCTGCTCGAGCGCCAGCCGGACCCCGGTGCGCTCGACGACGAGCCCGAGGAGCGCGCCGAAGAGGAGCCCTCCGGGCACCACGAGGAGGTAGGGCAGCCCCAGGTTGACGAGCGTGAGGCTGAAGAAGGCCGAGACCATCACCAGCTCGCCCTGCCCGAAGTTGAGGCTCTTCGACGTCGCGTAGGTGAGCTGGAAGCCGTAGGCGATGAGCGCGTAGACGAGCCCCATGAGCGCTCCGCTCACGGCCATCTGCGCGACGATGGAGAAGGGCACCGGGGGGCTCGAAGGGGTGAAGGGGGAGGGGGCGGTCCCCTCCCCCGGTTCCCGCGGCTACTTCGCGGCCTGCGCCTTCAGGCGCTCCTTGTCGGCCGGGTTCGCGAACACGACCCGCCCGTCCTGGACCTTGCCCATCACCACCTGCTGGCGGCGGAAGGCCTCGTGGGTCTCGACGTTGGCGCGATCCCACTTCGTGTAGGGCTTGTTCCAGGTGGCGATGACGCCCTTCACCGGGGCCTTGAGATCTTCGAGGGCGAGCTTGATCTTGCGCGAGTCGGTGCTCTGCGCCTGGCGGACGGCCTCGGCGAAGATGAGCACCGCGTCGTAGCCCTGGGCGGCCGAGACCGGCGAGGGGATGCGGTCGACCTTGTACGTGGCGTGGTAGTCGGCGATGAACTTGTCGATCTTCGGCGAGATGCCCTTCTCCTCGATGAAGGTCTGGGGCATCAGCGCGCCGTTGCCGTTCTTGCCGGCGTTGTCGATGTAGTTCGACATCGAGAGCGTCCAGCCGCCGATCAGCGGCACGTCGTAGCCGATCTTGGCCTTGCCGTTGGCGATGGCGGCGAGCTCGGGCCCGATGCCCCAGATGAGGATGGCCTGGGCGCCGGCGGCCTTGGCCTTGAGGAGCTGGGCGGTCATGTCCTTGTCGCCGATGTTCCACTTCTCGCTGGCGACCACCTCGAGCTTGTTGCCCTGCAGCTTGATCTGGTTGAGCAGGTCGTCACGCCCCGAGACGCCGTAGTTGGTGGAGTCGAAGAAGATGGCCACCTTCTTGTAGCCGAGGCGGATGGCCTCCTCGACGACCATGGCCGCCTGGATGCCGTCGTGCGCCGCGAAGCGGAAGATGGAGAGCTCGGTCGGCCCGTCGGGCTTGGCCCACTGGGTCATCGACGCCGAGCCGGCAGCCGGGCAGATGATCTTCGTGATGCCCTTCTCCTGGAAGTACTTGTCGCCGGCCATGACCACGCCGGTGTTCACCGAGCCGATCACGCCGGAGAGGTCGGGCATCGAGGCCAGCTCCTGCGCGATGAGGGCGCCGCGCTCGTTCTTGGCCTCGTCGTCGCGCTCGATGATCTCGATCTTCATCTTCTTGCCGCCGACGTCGACGCCGCCCGCCGCGTTGATCTCGGCGATGGCGAGCTTCGACCCGTCGCGGGTGGAGGTGCCCATCGGCGCCGAGCCGCCCGAGTACGGGCCGGTGAGCGCGAGCTTGATGGTATCGGCGGCCGTGGCCGGGAGGGCCAGCGCGCAGAGCATCACTGCCAGGAAAGCCTTCATCGTCTCTTCCCCTTCATGGGTGGGCGCCGGGCGGGGACCCGGCGCAGGTGGAGGAACGAAGCGAAGATTTAACGACGGGCATGGAAACTAGCACGCGCCCGCGAGACATCGGCTCGCCCCGCCGTGCCGCGTCGCGTCATTCCCTGGGGATCTTCGCGACCGGCAGCTCCACCCGGAAGGTGGTTCCGGTGCCCTCCCGGCTCCACACCTCGATGGAGCCGCCGTGGGCGGTGACGATCGAATGGGCCACCGGGAGCCCGAGGCCGGTGCCGTCCCCGACGCGCCGGGTCGTGAAGAAGGGGTCGAAGATGCGGCGGACCAGCTCGGGTGGCATCCCCACCCCGTTGTCCTCGACCTCCACCCGCACCATCCCCGGCCTCCCCGGCCCGAGCCGCACCGTGACCACGCCAGGCCGGCCGAGCGGGATGGCCTTCGCCGCATTCGTCACCAGGTTCGCGACGACCTGCTCGAGCTGTCCCTCCGACGCCTCCACGTCCAGCGCACCGGAGTCCTCCACCCGGATCTCGACCGCGCGCGTGACCGACCCGGGCAGCCAGCGCAGCGTGAGGTCCACCACCTCCCGCAGCGAAAGCCTCTCGCGCCCCGCGTCGGGCCGGGCCATCAGCGACATGTCCTTCACGATCCGCGCGATGCGCAGGGCGGCAGCCTGGGCGTCCCGGAGCGCCTCGACCACCTCGTCGTCCCGCCCGGCAGCGTCCTCGAGCGCGAGCCCCAGCCCGGAGGTCACGGCGACGAGCGGGTTGTTGATCTCGTGCGCGACGCCGGCGACCAGGGTCCCCAGCGCCGCGAGCCTCGACGTGGTCGCCACCTGCTCCTCGAGCGCGCGCCGGGCGGTCACGTCCTCGGTGAGGACGAGGCCGAGGATCGCCGCACCGTGCTCGTCGCGGATCGGGTGGGTGGAGACCTCGACGATCCGGTCGCCCGGCCGGACCTCGGCCCTTCCGGAGCGCCCCGCGATCGCGTCGCGGAAGAGCCCCTCGAGGACCGGGGCGATCGCCGGCGGCGCGAACTCGGACGGCCGCTTCCCGATCACCGCGGACGGATCCGGGAGCATGATGGGGCGCTGGCCGTCCAGGAGCAGCAGGCGCAGGTTCTCGTCGAACAGCCCCACCACGCCGTGCGGGTAGTGGTGGGCCGTCACCCGGTAGAGCCGCTCGCTCCGCCTCGTCGCCTCCTCGGCCTCCCGGCGGGCGGTGATGTCCGCGACGGCCCCCACGATTCGAGCCGGCTTGCCCGAGGCGTCGTTCACCACCTTCCCGTCGGCCACGATCCACCGCCGCGGCCCGCCGGCCGGGGCGATGCGAAGCTCGTAGTGGAAGATTCCGGTGAGCCGTGCCCGCTCGAAGGCCTCCGCGAAGAGGTGCCGGTCCTCGGGTACCACGTGGGCGAGAGCCTGGGACGGTCCCCATGTCGGCTGGAGCTCGTCGTACCCGAAGATCCGGTCGTGCTCGAGCGTGCGCCAGGCCAGGCCGGTGCCGAGGTCGAGCTCCCAGAGCCCCACCTTTCCCGCCTCGACGGCACGCGCCAGGCGCTCCCGCTCCTGGCGCAGGGCCGCCTCGCTCACCCGCAGGGCCTCCTCGGCCCGCCTGCGGGACGCGATGTCCCACGCCAGGTCCGCGAGGAGCGAGAGGTCCTCCACGTCCCCCGGGAGGTAGTCGGTGTCCTTGTTGCCCACGCCCAGCATGGCGCAGACGCGACCGTCCCGGAAGACCGGGACCACCACCTCGCGCATGACCTGTGCGTGGCCCGCCGGCATGCCCTTGCGCCCCGGCAGCGCGGCGTAGTCGTTGTGGACGACGGGCCGGCGGAGGCGGAGCGCGTCGGCCCAGACGCCGGCCTGATCCACGGGATAGTGCTGGCCGGCTCCCTCCGCGGTGCACATCCGCTCGAGCGTGTTCGTGGACCAGGTCTGGAGGTGAAGCGCCTTCTCGTCCGGGTCCACGAAGTGGAAGAACCCGATGCGGCTCCCCGTGAGCCGCTCCGCCTCGTCGAGCGTGAACCGGAGGAGCGCCTCCACCGTGGCGTCCGGGCTCCGCGCCAGGAGACGGAGCCTCGCCTGGTCCACGCGCCGGCGCCGCTCCGTCTCGGTGACGTCGGAGCAGGTTCCCACGACCCCCGTGAGGACGCCGTCCGGACCCCGGATCGGCTCGGCGCTCGCGCGGATCCAGGTGATCGAGCCGTCGGGTCTGTGCACGCCGAGGAGCCGGCCCCGCACCGGTTGCCCGGAGGCGAGCACCTGCGCGCTGGGCAGGTCGCCGGCCAGCAACGTCGTCCCGTCCTCCCGGATCATCCGCCAGCGCGGGTCGACGGGCTC
>DAOMFN010000091.1:0-6944 GCA_035429785.1 Anaeromyxobacteraceae bacterium | reverse complement strand
AGGGGGCGCCCCGTGATCGCCGCGGCCTGCCTCGCGCTCGCGCTCGCCGCCGAGCCGCCCCGCTCCGCGCCCGTCACCGTGGACGCGGAGGAGGTCCAGTACCTCTACAAGGAGGGCAAGGTGGTCTTCACCGGCAAGCCGCTCGTCCGGCTCACCCGCGAGGACGCCACGCTCACCTGCCGGAAGCTCGTCGCCGAGAACGACCCGGCCGGGAAGATCCGGCGGGCCACCTGCACGGGCGACGTGACCCTCACCCGGGGCCCCCGGACCGTGACCTGCGAGACCGCGGTCTACGAGGAGGCCGCGGCGCGCGTCACCTGCACGGGGAACCCCGTGCTCCGCGACGGGGAGAGCGTCGTGCGGGGAGACGTGCTGACCTACGACCTCGCCGACGACCGGGCCACGCTCACCTCCGCGAAGGGAACGATCGTGCCCAGGTCCGGCCAGGCGCTCCCGCCCCCCAGGCGGAAGGAGGCCGCGCCGTGAGCGGTCCCGCGCTCGAGGCCCAGGGGCTCGTGAAGGCCTACCGCGGCCGTCGCGTCGTGGACGGGGTCTCGTTCCGCGTCGCCCCCGGCGAGGTCGTGGGGCTGCTCGGGCCCAACGGGGCCGGGAAGACCACGAGCTTCAACATGGTCGTGGGGCTCGTCCGCCCCGACGCCGGCACGGTCCGGCTGGGAGACCAGGACCTCACCGGCCTGCCGATGCACCTGCGCGCCCGGCGCGGCGTCGGCTACCTGCCCCAGGAGGCCTCGGTCTTCCGCAAGCTCACCGTTCGGCAGAACTTCACCGCGGTGCTCGAGGCGCTGGGGACGGGCAGGGCCGAGCGGGAGCGGCGCGCCGACGCGCTCCTCGACGAGTTCCACCTCCGCACCGTGGAGGGCAGCCTGGGCGAGCAGCTCTCCGGCGGGGAGCGGCGCCGGGCCGAGGTCGCGCGCAGCCTGCTCAGCGACCCGCGCTTCATCCTCTTCGACGAGCCCTTCGCCGGGGTGGACCCCATCGCGGTCGGGGAGCTGCAGCGGCTCATCGCCTCGCTCCGCGGCAAGGGCATCGGGGTGCTCCTCACCGACCACGCGGTGCGCGAGGCCCTCGGCATCTGCGACCGCGCCTACATCCTCTCCTCCGGCCGCATCCTGGAGGAGGGCTCCCCGGCCCACATCGCGGCCAGCCCCCGCGCCCGCGCCGTGTACCTGGGGGAGAAGTTCCGGCTCGACGACGAGCCCGGGCCGGAGGTCCGTCCATGAGCCTGGAGCTGAAGCAGCACCTCAAGATGACCCAGCAGCTGGTGATGACGCCCCAGCTGCAGCAGGCCATCAAGCTCCTCCAGCTCTCCCGCCTCGAGCTCGTGGACCTCATCCGCACCGAGATCAACGAGAACCCGCTCCTCGACGAGTCTCCCGAGGAGGAGGAGCGCGCCGACGGCGCCAGCCCCGCCGAGGCCTCGCTGGAGCGGCTCGATCCCGCGCCCAAGGAGGCCGAGAAGTCGGAGGAGGTGAAGGGCGAGGAGGGGTCGAACGAGATCGACTGGGACCAGTACCTCGACCACTACCAGCTCCAGGGTCATACCGCCCCGTCCAACCGGAACATGGGGGACGAGGAGCTCCCCGGCTACGAGGCCAACCTCACCCGCAAGGGAGACCTCGGCGACCACCTCGTCTGGCAGATGCGCCTCTCCGCGTTCACGCCGGAGGAGGAGCGGGTGGCGATGCTCATCATCGGGAACCTCGATCCCGACGGCTACTTCCGGATGCCGCCGGTGGACGGCGAGGACGTGGACCTCGAGGTGCGCGACCCGCTCGTGCGGGTGGCCTTCGAGGCCGGCGTGGGCATCGAGTTCGCCGAGCAGGTGCTGAAGAAGGTCCAGTCGCTCGACCCGCCCGGCGTGGCGGCGCGCGACCTGCGCGAGTGCCTCCTGCTCCAGGCCCGCCACCTGAACGCCGACCTGCCCGAGGTGGTGGCCATCATCGAGCGCCACCTGAAGCACCTCGAGTCGAAGAACTACCCGGCCATCGCCCGGGACCTCAAGATCCCCGTCGAGCAGGTGGTGAAGGCGGTGAAGGTCATCGCCGCCTTCGACCCCAAGCCGGGCCGGGCCCACACGAGCGAGGAGGCGCAGTACATCACCCCGGACGTGTACGTGCACAAGGTCGGGGACCGCTACGTCACGGTGCTGAACGACGACGGCCTCTCCAAGCTGCGCATCTCCGGCATGTACCGGGCCGCGCTGAAGAACGGCAGCGCCGGCGCCGCCAAGGAGTACATCCAGGACAAGCTGCGGAGCGCGGTGTGGCTCATCCGCTCCATCCACCAGCGCCAGCGCACCATCCACAAGGTCACCGAGTCGATCGTGAAGTTCCAGAAGGACTTCTTCGACAAGGGCATCGCCCACCTGAAGCCCCTCATCCTCCGCGACGTGGCCGAGGACATCGGCATGCACGAGTCCACCGTGTCGCGCGTCACCACGAACAAGTACGTGCACACGCCGCAGGGGATCTACGAGCTCAAGTTCTTCTTCAACTCCGCCATCGCCCGCACCGGCGGTGACGACATCGCCAGCGAGGCGGTGAAGAGCCACATCAAGCAGATCGTGGCCGGCGAGGACCCGAAGCGCCCCCACTCCGACCAGAAGATCGTCGAGCTCCTCCGGGGTCAGAACATCGAGATCGCCCGGAGGACCGTGGCCAAGTACCGGGAAGTCCTCGGGATTCTTCCCAGCTCGAAGCGGAAGAAGTTCTTCTGATCTGGTATTATGGGCTCGAACGCGTGACGCCCCGTGCGACATGCAGTTCGTCGGCCGCGGTCCCGCCGGTCCTCCTTCCCGGAGGAATCCCGGAACGCCGCGGCCGATTCATCTCCGCACCCCGCGCAACATCCAGGAGGACACGATGCAGGTGAACATCACCTTCCGTCATCTCGAGCCCACCGAGGCCCTCAAGGACCACGTGAAGGACAAGGTCGCCCACATCCAGCGCTACATCGACCGGCCCACCGAGGCGCACGCCGTGCTCCACCTGGAGAACCTGCACCACCACGCCGAGATCACGATGAAGGCCGGGCCGTTCTCGGTCCGCGGGCGCGGGAAGTCGGAGGACATGTACGCCTCGATCGACGCCGCCGCCGAGAAGATCGAGCGGCAGCTGAAGAAGCACAAGGAGCGGGTCCGCAACCACAAGGCCACCCTCATCCCCAAGGACTGGACGCCGGTCGACGTGCGGCACGAGATCCACGAGGAGCACGCCGAGGCCCCCTCGTCGCGGGTGGTCTCGACCTCGAAGTTCCAGGCGAAGCCGATGACCCTCGACGAGGCCATCGTCCAGATGGACCTCCTGAACAGCCGCTTCTACGTCTTCCAGGACGCGAAGAGCCGGGGCATCAACGTGGTGTACCGTCGGGACGACGGGAAGCTCGGGGTGATCGAGGCCCGTCCCTCGTAGGGCCATCCGGCGCCGGGCCGCCCGCGTTCCTTGAATCGCGCGGGCGGCCGTGCCAGCCTGTCGCCGGTGCGCCTCGCCGACGTCCTCCGCCCCGACTGCGTGATCGCCGACCTCTCCGGCGCGACGGTCCCGTCCCTGCTCGGGGAGCTGGCCCGGCCGGTGGCGGCCGCCACCGGGATCGACGCGGCGCTGCTCTCCTCGGCGCTGGCGGCGCGGGAGCGTCTCGGCTCCACCGGCATCGGCGAGGGCGTGGCCGTCCCGCACTGCAAGGTGGCCGGGATCTCCTCGCTGCACGCCTCCCTGGGGCGCAGCCGGGCGGGCCTCGACTTCCGCTCCCTCGACGGCAAGCCCACCCACCTCTTCGTGGCCCTCTTCGCGCCCGAGCGGGCCGGGGCCGAGCACCTCCAGGCGCTGGCCCGGGTGAGCCGGTTGCTCAAGCGGGCCGACTTCCGCCACGCCCTGCTCGAGGCGCCCGACGCCGCGGCCATGCACCGGCTCGTCATCGAGGAGGACGGGCGGACGGGGTAGGAAACGTGAGCTTCGCGGTCGCCGGGAGCGCCTACGACGCGCTGGTGGGACGGTGGTCGCGCCCGCTCGCCCCAGCGTTCGCGGACTTCGCGGGGATCCCGGCGGCGGCGGGAGGGGTGCACGGTCCGGCGCTCGACGTCGGGTGCGGCCCCGGGGCGCTCACCTCCGTCCTCGCGGAGCGGCTGGGCCCCTCGGCGGTGGCCGCGGTGGACCCTTCGCCTCCCTTCGTCGCCGCCTGCCGGGAGCGGGTTCCCGACGCCGACGTCCGGCAGGCCCCCGGGGAGCGCCTCCCCTTCGCGGACCGGGCCTTCGGGGCCGCGCTCTCCCAGCTCGTCCTCTCGTTCGTGGCCGATCCCGCCGCGGCGGCCGCGGAGATGCGGCGCGTGGTCCGGCCGGGGGGCGTGATCGCGGCCTGCACCTGGGCGTGGGACGGGTTCGACATGGCGCGGGTCTTCTGGGACGCCGCGCTGGAGGTCGACCCGGCCGCGCCGGACGACGCCGGGCTCCCGTTCCGGCGCGAGGGCGAGCTCGAGGCGCTCCTGCGTGGCGCCGGGCTGCGCGAGGTCGAGTCGGTCGGCATCCCGGTCCAGGTGACCTACTCCGGCTTCGACGACTACTGGGGCCCCTTCGCGGGGGGCGTCGGGCCGCCTGGCGGTTGGCTCGTCCGCCAGCCGGCGGACCGGCAGGAGGCGGTGCGCCAGGCCTGCCTCGAGCGGCTGGGCCGACCCTCGGGTCCGTTCGTTCTCCGCGCCCGCGCGCTGGCCGTGCGCGGCCGGGCGTGACGGGGTCGGACCCCTCGCCCCTCACCGCGAGAGGAGCACCATCGCCATCCCCAAGAGGCCGATCGGGACCGCCAGCACGGCGAGGGCGAGCGCCACGCTCGCGAGCCCCTTCCACCCCGAGAAGCGGTGGGCCTCGGCGACGCAGAGGACGGAGGTCACGGTTCCCCAGATCCCGGCCGCGCCCATGGCGAGGCCGCACCCGAGGATGACGAGCGCGTCGGCCGGGTTCGCGAACCGGGGCTCGGCCCGGAAGAGCTCGACCCCGCCCACGAGCAGGATGGGAATCCACAGCGGCATCGCCGAGACCGTCGGGACCTGGCCCCACGCGAGCGCCGTCCGCAGCTCGGCGGCCGTGGCCCGTCCGCCGAGCCAGGAGCCGGTCCAGCGCACCAGCCAGCTGCCCAGGAAGAGCGTGAGCGGTCCGATGGCGGCCACCAGCGCCACGCCGATGGCCAGGATCGCGGGAAGGTCCATCGTGGCGCCAAGGTCGCGGGTGGCGGCGCGGTCGAGGGCCTGGGAGATCCCGAGCAGCACGGCGAGCGGCAGGGCGCCCCCGGCCCGCGAGTCGATGAGCCGGCGCGCGGTCGCGCGCGGGGCGTACCACATCGTGACCCAGGGACCGGAGGGGCGGGACGCCGGCGCGGGGGAAGGAGGGTTCACGCCCGCCCACCGCCGTCGAGCGTCCGCGTGGCCGCCGCGCGACCGGGGTCGTGGTCCGCATGAGCCGCCGGGAGGCGCCCGGACCATTCGACGCGCACGCGCCCCAGCGTCGCCGCGGTCACGAGGAGCGCGAGCGCCACGGCGACTGCCCTGCGGATGCGGGTGATCAGGGTCGCGCTCTCCGGGCCCGGGGATCGGGCCGCCTCATTCTAGCGGCGTCGCGAGCCGCTCGGCCACGAGCGGCCCGACCTGGGGCGGGGGCAGCGCCGGCACGTCGCCGGTGGCGAAGCCGGGGAGGACGGGGGGCGCGGTCACGGCGTCAGTCGACCCGGCGGCGCCAGGAGGGGTGGCGGTCGACGCCCGGGCGATCCACGCGGAGCAGCTCCTCCCCGTCCGGTGTCACCACCCGCACGTCCAGCTCGGTTCCCTGCTCCCCGATGACGGCGATGGCGTCGGCGACCGGGTGCCAGGCGGGGTTCCCGACGCGCCCGGCGATCGGAAGGAAGCGGGGCGTCCCTCCATCCGCGCCCACGATCCCCACGATCCGCGTTCCCGGACCGTTTCGCTGGAAGGCGATCCGGGTTCCATCCGGCGACCAGGAGGGGAAGTAGTCGTCGCCCTCGCCCTGCGTGAGCTGCACGGCATTGCTCCCATCGGGGCGCATCTTCCAGATCGCGATGTCGCCCCCGCGGTACGAGGTGAACGCGATCCACCTCCCGTCGGGGGACCAGGAGGGGGTGACGTCGGTGATGCCGGCCCCGGAGGCGAGCGTGAGGTTCGTCACGTTCACGAGCTCGGTCCCGGTCACGTCGGCGACGAGGATGTCCGAGACGAAATCGTCGCGGTCGCTCGTGAAGGCGATGCGCCTGCCGTCCGGGGACCAGGTGGCCTCCCGCTCGTAGCTGAAGGTGGTGCCCAGGAAGCGGACCGGGGCGTCGGCGCCGGGCGGCAGGATGGTGAGATACGGCGGCTCGACGTCGGAGCCCAGGGCCTGGACGACGAGCCGGGATCCGTCGGGGCTCGCGACGGCCCGGTGCCCCTCCAGCGCAGGGACGAGCGGGGCCGGGGAGAGCGACGGCAGGCGGACCTGGAACACGGGGCTCCTGCCGTCGAGGGTGTCGCCGTCGAAGAGGAGATCGTGGCTCGCCGGCAGCGGGTCGTTCTCCGCCGGAGCGGAACTCGAGCCGCAGGCCAGGGAGCCCGTGACGAGCGCGAGCAGGACGATCCTTCCGGGCGCGGGAAGCGGCATGGCGAAGGTTCTTATGCGGGATGCGCGCCCGCGCATCCATCCACGAACCACGGCGCCGGTGTCCCCGCTCGACCAGTCCCCCACCAAGAGGCCCGCCACCGACGTCGGCGCGGCCGATCCGTCCCCGCCCGTTCCAGGCGCCCGGGGCCGCCCCGGCGCGGGCCGCCTCCGCAACCGGCGCCGCTCCCGTGTCGCCTCGGGGCAACGGTGTGCGGCGCCGCCATCCAGCCGAGACTCCCTCGGGCGGTGAGGACCAGCGGCCCCAGCGTAACCGTCCGAGGAAGGGCGGCTGGC
>DAOMFN010000090.1:0-6986 GCA_035429785.1 Anaeromyxobacteraceae bacterium | reverse complement strand
CAGCCGGGGCCGGCGCGGGCAGCTCGCGGAGCAGGCGGCCGAACTCGAGCTCGGTGAAGAGGGCTCGCGCCCGTGCCGCGTCGACGGGGCGGCGGGCGAGGTCGGCGGGCGCCTCGGCGAGCGGGACGTCGTCCTTCAGGGTGACGAGGGTGCGGTTCAGCCGGATCCGGTCCGCGAGGCCGGCGATCTTCTCCCGGAGCTTCGCGCCGCCCCGCGGAACCGCCTGCGGCACCTCGTCGAGGCGGGCCAGCATCGCCTCCACGGTGCCGAAGTGCCGGACGAGCGCCGCCGCCGTCACCTCGCCCACGCCGGGCACGCCGGGCACGTTGTCGACCTTGTCCCCGGTGAGCGCCATGAGCTCGACGACCTGGTCGGGCCGGACGCCCAGCTTCCGCTCCACGTCGGGCGCCCGCGTCCACCCTCCCCGCCCCGCGGCCTCGGCCATGGGATCGTAGAGCTCGATCCCCTCCCCGACGAGCTGCGCGAAGTCCTTGTCGCCGGTGACCACGACGACGTCGAAGCCCTGGGCGCGGGCGCGCCGCGCCAGGGTGGCGATGACGTCGTCGGCCTCCACCCCCTGCTCCTCGAGCACGGGGACGTCGAGGGCCCGGGCCACCTCCCGGATGAGGGGGAACTGCCGGACGAGCTCCTCGGGGGCGTCGGGGCGCTGCGCCTTGTAGGTGGGGTCGAGGTCGGTGCGGAAGCTCTTCCGGCTCGCGTCGAGGACCAGCGCGGCGTGCGTGGGCGCGTGCTCGCGCAGCGCCTTCAGCAGCATCGTCGTGAAGCCGTAGACCGCGTTGGTGGGCTGCCCCTTCGTCGTCGACAGGTGCGGGATCGCGTGGAACGCGCGGAAGACGAAGCCGGAGCCGTCGATGAGGGTGAGGGTCGGCAGGGCGCCCCCCGGGATCAGCGGATGGACAGCGACTGGCCGACGTCGAGGCCGGGCGGGATCATCATGACGAGGTCGCCCGTGTAGGTGACGTAGAACACCCGCCCCCGGTACTCCTGGCCGGGGATGGTGCTCTTGTCGAACGTGGTGACGAAGTTGCCGCCCGCGGTGCTGCCGGGATACCGGGACATCGCCAGGAATCCGGCCTGGGTGGAGAAGTCGATGCCCGCGTCGCGCGCCGGCGGCGAGGTCGTGGCGTCGCACCCGGTGACCCCGGACACGCAGTAGCGGCCGACGCGGAAGGAGAGCGCGGGGCCGGTCTGCATGGCGTTCGTCAGTCCCGGGAAGCCCCCGTAGATCCGGTTCGGGTAGGCCGCCGGGTAGTAGAAGCGGCGGGCCTTCCGGGCGAGGACCAGGCTCTCGCCGGAGAGCCCGTCCTCCTCGGCCCAGGCGAAGTCGTAGCGCACGTCCATCGCGGGCCGCCCCGCGTACCCGGTCGCGGCCCCGACGAGCAGGAGGCCCCCGGCCCGCACCCAGCCGCCCCGCGCGTAGTCGTTGCTGGGCGGGTTGTTGTTGAACGCGGTGAGCACGATGCCGGCGTTCCCGGGCTGCTGGAACCATTCGAGGAGGCACTGGTACTCCGACGCCATGGCGGAGTCGGCGGCGGGGGCGAGCAGGAGCCCGCCGCCGGGGTAGAGCGCCGGATCCGGAGGCAGGAAATCGGCCACGACCGCCTCGTGCGCGAGGGGGGGCTTCGTGGGGTCGTAGGACGGAGCCGTGCCTCCCGACGGGATCCAGTTCGGCCGCGTGGATGGGCACGGGTCCTGGTCGAGGAGGAACAGCCCCAGGTCTCCCGGTGCCCCGTCGCGCGCGAGCGCGTGGATGCCGATGTCGGGCGAGGCGACGATCGCGCCCGGCACCCAGTACGAATCGGCGGGGAGCACCCCGCCCGGGGCGACGACCGCCGACTCCTGGATGGCGAGGTACAGGGCGTCGCCCGACGGGGCGAGCCCGAGCACCGACCGCCGCTGCGCCAGGCCCGGCAGGAGACCCTGGTAGGACACGAGCCAGTGGTCGTCCCTCGTGTATCCGGGCCAGACGGTGACGGCCTGGATGAGGTCCGTGTTGCTGACCGCGACGGAGGTGCCCAGCCAGAGGCCCAGCGCGGTCGTTCCCTCGGGAAAGCCGAAGAAGGCGGAGTTGGCGAAGGGTCCTGCCGGCCCGACCGGCACCGCGTTGTAGGCCTGGGTCTGCGTTGCGTCGTCGTTCAGCATCGACACCGCGTTCACCGGGCCGAAGCGCCCCAGGTCCTGCACGTAGGCGAGGCCGTCGACGGCGGTGACGAGCCCGACCTCGCTCGTCCAGAGCTGGCCCGTCTGGGGCGCGGTGAGCATGAAGGGCTGCGGCGCGCCCGTGGCGTTGAAGGGCGGCGTGGCCGCCTCCTCGGTCACGCTGGGGCAGAGCGGCAGCGCGACGCCCGGGGCCGCCGGCGAGTAGCACACCTGCGAGCCGAAGGCGGTGCTGGGCGCGTTGGGGCCCGGGTTCGCGGCAGGCGTCGCGATCCCCATGGCTATGGGAAGCGACGGCGCGAGGAGCGGCATCCGGTACGACTGGACCGGAACGTTCCACGGTGCGGGGCCGGGCACGGCGACCTCCGCCGCCAGCCCGCCGGTCTCCGGGTCGAACGTCGCGACGCCGCAGGCGATGGGGCGCTCGGGGCCGCAGCCGGACGGCGCCAGGACCGCGTAGACGCGGAGCGCGGGGGCGGAGAAGGTGTAGAAGTTCGCCTGGATGCGCTCGCCGACGAAGGCCGCCGCGACCGCGGTGGTGGGGCTGCCGCGCGCCGGGAACGCGCGAACCGTCCAGGCCGCGGGGTCGAGAACGGCCCCGGTGTCGAGCTCGGCGATCCCGTACACCCCTCCCGGCCCGACCGGATCCTGGCTCGCCATGTAGAAGCGGACGTGGTCCGGCGCCGCGGCCACGGAGACCGGGGTGAAGTCGAGCGGCACCACGAGCGCCGTCGCCGGGTCGGCGAGCGCGATGGCCTCCCCCTGGCGCGTGGCGGTCAGGAACACCAGGCTGCCCCGGGCGAGGTTCTGCGGGTCGGAGAAGGCCATCACGACCCAGGCCTTGCCGGGCGTGGGCGGGGCCACGGGCGGCGTGCCGACCGGAGGGCCGGACGGGATCTGGGCCACCTGGAGGTCGAGGATCTGCGCCCCGACGCCGACGAGCGGCTCGAGGTTCACGGTCTGGACCACGCCGAACCCGGCCGAGCCGTCGAGCCACGTGCCGAGGAGCTGGACCTCGGAGCCGGAGCTCGCCACCACGAGCAGGTCGGCCTGGGGCTCGGGGTCGTTCAGCGAGCCGCTGGCGAGGTAGGTCGGGCGCGCCATGGTGGGCACGCCCAGCGGGTAGGCCAGGTTCGGGCCCGCGATGGGCTGGTCGTTGACGGGGTCGATGATGCGGAGCTCGTCGCCGCGGAAGGACGCCACCGCGATGAGCGGGACCAGCCCCAGGGCGGGCTCGGCCGGGTTCACGCCCTGGAAGACCGCAGCCGCGACCGGTCCGCGGAAGTCGGCGAACAGGATGGGATCGCCGCTGGAGCATGCCGACGCGAGGAGCGCCGCGAGGACCACGAGACGCTTCACGGGCCGCTCCCGATGCGCTTCACGAGCGCGATCTCGCTGGGCCGGTCGGGGTCGAGCTCCAGGATGTTCACCCAGTGCTGGTAGAACGACCCGACGTAGATCCGCTGGCAGTCCTGGCCGGGCGCGCAGGGGGACGGCGAGTACGGCGACGACTGGACCGGGACGGTCGCCCGGCGCGGGTCGATGGGCTCGACGGCGATGCCGAAGGGCTGGAGCCCGAGGACCGGCAGGCCGGAGTCGGGATCGAGCCCGATGGTCCGCACCACCGAGCGCGCGTCGGCGTCGTAGATGGCGAGCGCCCCCTCGGTGTCGCAGGTGATGGCGAAGAGGTCGGGCTTGCCCGGGCGGGACGGCAGACGGCGGAGCTGACCGGCGCCCACGCAGGTGCGCTCGAGGCCGAGCAGCGCCATGCGCGGCTCGGCGAACGCCGTGGGGGTGAGGTCGAACACCGCGATGGCCCCGCCCAGCGTGAGGATGCTGCCGGTGTTGATGGCCAGGGTGAGGTCGTAGAGCTGGACGCTCACGTAGAGGAGGCGGCCGTCGCTGGAGAGCGCCATGTCCCGGGCCACGGCGCCCGGGAGGAAGGCGGAGAAGAGCGGCCCGCGGTAGTCGGGCACGAGGAAGCCGTCCACCTCGGCGGCCGTGACGAGCGGGTTGAACCAGCGGAACTGGGCGTTCACGGCGTTGAACGAGCTCACGTAGAGCAGGTCCTGCCGGGGATCGAAGAGCGTGGTGTAGGTGCCCTCGAACCCGAGGACGAGCCCGACCGGGTCGACGGGGGCCAGCAGGTCGAGCCGGGTCAGCCAGCCCAGGTTGTTGGCGGCGAGGAGGTGGGAGACGTAGGCGTAGGCGGCGGGGAAGCCGGCCGAGTCGGTGCAGGCGATCGAGACCCCGTACGGGTCGATGCGGTTGATGGGCAGCCCGTACTGGCAGGGTCCGGTGCAGGCGAGCGCACCGGTCGGGTCCATGGAGAGCCGGTAGAGGATCTGGCTCGACCGGGAGGCGAGGACCACCTGCGCGCCGCCGGCGGCCACGGCCGGGTCGGCGGAGAGCGTGGGACAGGCGGTCGGGCAGTCCGGCCATCCGGGCTGGCAGGCGCCCTCGACGAGGGCGACCTCCCCGCCGAAGCTCGCCACCGCGCTGTAGCCCAGCACGGCGAGCGGCCCGCCCTGCGAGGTGTCCCCGGAGGCGTCCGGATCGACCACGAGCACCGAACCGCCGGTCTGCTCGTCGTAGCGGAGGTCGAAGTTGGAGTTCACGACGACGAGCTGGGACCAGCCGAACTCCTTCCCGGGCGTGGACGGGTCGGCCGGCATCTGCCGGACCGCCATCCCCACGGGGTAATAGAAGACGTTCGGCGGGACCTGCTGGTTCGGGAAGGAATCCCGGCAGCCGGCGGCGACCAAGAACGCGAGAAGCGCGACAATCTTTGGGAATCGGCTCACCGGGAGCGCGAAACCTAAGCCCCGGATCCCCCCAGGGTCAAGGGGAAACCGGGCCCTCTCCGGGGGCGCCACGCGGTCAGGCGCCCCGTCCCGGCGCCGGGCTCGCGGGCGACGGCTCGGCCTGGATCTTCCGGAAGTCGGCGACGTCGGCGAAGAGGTCGGACACCCGCTTCATGAGGCCGAGCCGGTTGGCCCGGACCGCGGGATCGTCCGCCATGACGAGCACCTCGTCGAAGGTCCGCGCCACGGCCGGCTCGAGCGAGGCCACGGCCCGCAGCACGCCGGCGTAGTCGCGCGCCTTGCGCAGGCCGGCCACCTCGCCCTCGACCCGCTCCACCGCCTCGAGCAGCGCCGCCTCGGCTCCCGCCTCGACCAGCGCCCGGTCGACCTCGGCGGAGGCGCCCTCCCCCGCCTTCTCCCGGATGTTCGCCACCCGCTTGAACGCCACGGCGAGCGGGACGAAGTCGGGGCGGGCCTTGATCGAGGCCAGCGCCTCGAGCCGCCGGCGGGCGTCGACGACGTCGTCGAAGCCGGCCGCGAGCACGGCGTCGACGAGGTCGCCCTCGAAGCCGTCGGCCCAGAGCGCGCGCAGGCGCCCCCGCAGGAAGTCGTTCACCTGGGCGGCGACCACGGCCCGGTCGGCGGACAGGCGGACGCCGGCCAGCGCGTCGAGGGTCCCCTCCACGGCGGCGGCGAGCGAGAGGTGCCAGCCGCGCGCCTGGACGATCCGCAGGACGGCGATGGCGGCGCGACGCAGGCCGTACGGGTCGGCCGCGCCGGTGGCCTTCTCCCCCACGCCCACGATGCCGACGAGCTGGTGGAGCCGGTCGGCCACGCCCACCAGCGCCCCGAGGTCGGAGCGCGGCATGTCCTCGGAGGCGCCCACCGGCTTGTAGTGGTCCTCGATGGCCTCGGCGACCGCCGGGCGCAGCCCCTCGAGGCGCGCGTAGTGGCCGCCCATCGTCCCCTGGAGCTCGGGGAACTCGCCCACCATGCCGGTGGTGAGGTCGGTCTTGCAGAGCCGGGCGACCTCCAGCACCTCCTCGACGAGGTCCTCCCGGCCGATGGCCCGGGCGAGCGCGCTCGCCACCGCGCCGATGCGGTGGACGCGGTCGAGCTCGCTCCCCAGGCGCGCCTGGTACGTCCGGCGCCCCAGGTCCTCGATGCGATCGGCGAGCCGCCGCTTGCGGTCCTCCTCGAAGAAGAACCGGGCGTCGGCGAGGCGGGCGCGGAGCACGCGCTCGTACCCGTGCCGGGCCACCGCCGGATCCTTCACGGCCGTGCCCGAGACCGCGACGAAGCGGTTCGTGAGGCGCCCCTTGCCGTCCACGACGGCGAAGTAGCGCTGGTGGTTGCGCATCTCCGAGACCACCACCTCGGGGGGAAGCTCCAGGTTGGACTTCTCGAAGGAGCCGGCGATGGCCGTGGGGTGCTCCACGAGCCAGGTGACCTGGTCGACGAGGGGCTCGTCGGGGCGCTGGACGCCGCCCGCGCGCTTGCAGGCGCGGGCCAGCTCCTTCTCCACCGCCGCCCTGCGCTCGACCGGGTCCACGATCACGAAGGCCTTGCGGAGCCGGGCCACGTAGTCGTCGGGGGAGCCGGCGAGCGCGATGGCCTTCGGCGCCAGGAAGCGGTGGCCGGAGGTGGTCTTGCCGCTGCGGATCGATCCGTATCGGACCGCGAGCGGCTTGCCGCCGAGGAGCGCGACCATCCAGCGCACCGGGCGCGCGAAGGTGACGTCGTCGGACCGCGAGCGCATGGCCTTCCTGAAGCGCAGCCCGGCCACGAGCCGCTCGAGGATCCCCGGCAGCACCTGGTCGGCCTTCCGGCCCTTCTCGACCCGGGTCACCGCGAGGCGCGGGCCCTTCGGCGAGTCCACCCGCTCCAGCGCCGCCACCTCGACCCCCTGGCTGCGGGCGAACCCTGCCGCGGCCGGGGTGGGGTTTCCCGCGGCGTCGAAGGCCTGCGCCACCGGGGGACCGAGCGCCTGCGTGACCGCGTCGG